>CAZMIS010000039.1:0-17344 GCA_964566325.1 uncultured Anaerolineales bacterium | reverse complement strand
TTTCTTGGGGCTTTGGGCCCGACAAAGGCCCGATCGTCCGTCGTAGAGACGCAGCATGCTGCGTCTCTACGGGGCGACCAGTGCAAGAAGGTCGTGCAGGCCCCCGATGACGAAATCGGGTGGGCGAGCAAAACGGGCGATGTCCTCGCGGGTAGACACCCCCGTCAGCGGCACCGCGGTCAGCATCCCGGCCTGCTGGCCCATCCGAAGGTCCGTCTCCAGCCGGTCGCCCACCATCAGGCAGCGCGCCGCGGGCACGCCCATGCTATCCAACGCTGCGCCGAGGATGAGGGGCGAGGGCTTGCCCGCCACCAGCTCGGGCCGCCGTCCCGTCAACTGCTGCAATGCAGCCAGGGTCGCGCCGGCATCGGGAATGGCGCCGCCGGGCATCGGGCAGGTGTCGTCGGCGTTGGTGGCGAAGTAGCGCGCCCCGCGACGCAGCGCCTGGTAGGCCGTGTTGAGCTTCCGGTAGTCCAGGGTGCGATCCAGCGCAACAATCACCGCGTCGATCCCCAGGGGCTGGATGACCTCCTTCGGGTCCTGATCGGCCAGTTCGTCCACGATCAGCAGGCCCGCATCGCGCAGCTCCTGGCGCAGGTTCTCCTCGCCGAGGACGTAGTAGCGCAGATCGCGACCGTGTTCCCCCAGGTAGTGCGCGAGCACGAATGCGGACGTGATCACGTCGTCGGCGGGCGTGGGGATGCCCAGCCGCGTCAACTTGGCCGCGTAGGCCGCCCGCGGTTCCAGCGGTTTGTTGCTCACGAACATCGTGCGGACCCCGCGCTGGCGCAGCCCGGCGATCCCGTCGACCGCGCCGGGCAGGGCAGCGTCGCCCAGGTACACGGTGCCATCGAGGTCGAAGATGACCGCGTCGACGAGTCGATTCTCAGCCATCCGGAGCGTCCCCTTCAGTTGATCTGCAGCATGCGCCGGAGCCGGAGCATGGGCACCCGGCTGCGCAGGTAGTGGGCGTACGCGAGGGCGTCCTCCAGGTCGCGCGGCGCGAGTCCGAGCTCCGCGACCGTGGTGGGGCCGCCCACGCGGCGCAGGGTGTCGATCACGGTGTCCGGCGCGGGCACCTCCGCGGCGATCGCCTGGATGTCGTCCCAGTGCTCCAGCACCCTGTCGCAGAGCGCCCTGTAGCCGGCCTCGTCCATGTCCAGGAACACCTTCTGCTCGCCGAGCACCTGGTCGACGGCGAACGGCCAGCCGGCACGGATGTTGGCGACCTCCCCTTCCCGGTCGGGCAGGCCGCTTGCGGTGAGGCGCCTTGCGGCTTCGTCACGGCTCATGCCGCGCACCTGCTGCCAGTAACGCGCGATCAGGGAGGTGCCGACGCCCACCTTCGCGCCGTGCAGCAGCGCGGGCCGCTCCTCGTAGAGCAGCCGCGATTCCCAGAAGTGGGACAGGAGATGCTCGGAGCCGGATGCGGGCATGGAGATGCCGAAGTCTGCCATGCACAGGCCGGCCTCGATCAGCGCCTCCATGAGCGCACGGATGCCGGCGGGCGTGGCCTGCCCGATCTCGTCCGCATGGTCCACGACCTGGTTCAGTGCAGCGGTGAATCGCCGCGCGATGGCCTCGTCGAAGCGGTCGGTCCAGATCAGCGAGCCGAGACGCCAGTCCGCGGTGGACGTCCACTTGGCAATGACGTCGCCGGCGCCGGATGCGATCATCTTGTGCGGCGCCGCGGCCAGCGTGTCGAGGTCGGCGAAGATGGCATCGGGCAGACGTCCCGGGCCGGTGATCTTGAGCCGGCGCAGGACCATCGGCGTGATGGGAGATGTGTAGCCGTCCACAGAGGGCGCAGTCGGCACGGAGATGAACGCGCCGCCCGTCTGCAGGGTGACGAAACGCGTGATGTCGGTGATCGTGCCCGACCCCACGGCCAGGAAGGCGCGATCGCGGCTGTCGTTGCGCAGCAGGACATCCACGACCTGCAGCTCATCGACGATCACCTCGGGGCCGGCGAGGAGGATGGTGCGCACGTCATGGCCGGCGCTGCGCAGCTCGGCCTCGACACGGCCGCCCAGCGCGGCGTAGGTGTTGGCGTCCGCCACGAGCGAGAAACGACTCAGTCCACGCGCTGAGGCGTACCGGAGCAACTGATCGACAGCCCGGCTGCCGATGTAGATGTGGGGTCTCGGGACCATTTGCGCCTCCTTGGAGCGAACGGGCAGGATGTCGGGTGCGGCTCCGGGCGTGTCCTGAAAGGGCCGCCGTGAGCGCTAACCGACTGTATCAGCCTTCGGACGTGCTGTCAAAACCGCTCACTTCATCAGGCGGTAGACCAGCGGCCCGACCAGCCCCTTGAAGGTTCGCGCGCGCAGCGCCTGGTCCAGGTCGGCGATCAGGTCGCCAGGCGCCTCCAGTCCGGCGCTCGCGCGCACGATCCCCTCGCCCGTCCACTCGCGTATGCTCGCCTTCTGCTGCACCGAGAGCCAGGGCGCGGCGTCGATGTACAGGTCCGTCGGGTAGTAGAAGAGCAGGCTGTGCGCATGGCCCAGCGACGTCGCGTAGGACCAGAGCTGCACGCGCTCGGCCAGGTTGATGGCGGCGCCGAGCCCGCCCCTGAGCTCGAAGGTGATCATGCCGCCGCCCGCGGCCATCTGGCGCGCGGCCAGCGCATGATGCGGGTGGGAGGGGAGCCCCGGATAGACGACGCGCTTGACCCGGGGATGCCCTTCGAGAAAGCCAGCCACCTGCAGCGCGGTCGCGCTGTGCTGCGCCATGCGCAGCGGAAGGGTGGCCAGGCCGCGCAGGATCAACCAGGCATTGAACGGGCTCGCCGCACCGCCCAGGTGCACCAACGCATCGCGACGGATGCGGTGCAGGGCATCGGCCCGGCCGCAGATCGCGCCGCCCAGCGCATCGCCGTGCCCGTTCAGATACTTGGTGAGGGAGTGGATGACATAATCCGCACCGTCGCTCGCAGGGCGCTGGATGGCCGGCCCGGCCCAGGTGGAGTCCACGGCCAGGGGGATGGATCGCTCGTGCGCCAGCCGCGACAGCGCCGCGACGTCCGCGATGCGGAGGATGGGATTGGCCGGCGTCTCGACGTAGAGCAGCTTCGTGTTGGGGCGAATGGCCTGCCGGACCGCGTCCGGGTCGGACGTGTCGACGAGGCTGACGTCGATGCCGAACCGGTGCAGGTGGAGCCCAAAGAGCTCGGATGCGCCCGCGTAACACATCTCGGATGCGACGAGGTGGTCGCCCGAGGACAGCAGGGCAAACACGAGCGCGGAGATGGCGGCCATGCCCGTCGCGGTGACCAGCGCGGCCTCGGTCCCTTCCAGCGCGGCGAGACGGGTCTCGAGCGCGCGCACCGTCGGATTGCTCCACCGCGTGTACGCGTGCGGCGCGACGGGCGAGCTCAGCTGCAGCGCATCGAACAGCTTGCCGCCGAAGGGCGGCAGCTTGAACGCGGTGGCCATGTGAAGGGGGATGCGCAGCGCGCCGGAGCTGGGGTCCGGTTCCTCGCCGGCGTGCACCGCAAGGGTGTCGAACTCAGTCATGGCCCGTTGCTCCAGACCCGATCTGCCGGAGGAGCGCGGCGTGGCGCTCGCGTGAGATGGGATAGCGCCAGGCGAACGCGATGGCGAGCGCCAGCAGGACGGCGGGGATCGGACCCGTGAACAGCCTGATCGCGGCCACGACCGCCTCGCCCTGCACGGGCGCCGGCTGGGCCGTCGTTGGCGTGATGTATCCCGTCCACGCCAGCGCCTGCCCCATCGCCCAAAGGGCCGCGCCGGTCGCAAGCTTCTGGAAGAAGGAGGCGAACGCGTAGTAGGAGCCCTCCCGGCGCTGCCCGGTCTCCACCTCATCCACCTCGACCACATCCGGCACCATGGCCCAGGGGATGACGTAGGCCGTGGCGATGCCGAAGCCCGAGAGCGCTGCCAGAACGTACGCCAGCACCACCTGGCCCGGCCCAAGTGCGGAGATGCCCAGCAGCACGACCACCCATGAGAGCGAGCCGAGGACGAAGGCGCGACGTTTGTCGAGGCGCCGCGCGAGCCAGACGGTCAGCGGGATGAAGGCGATGGCCGTGCCCTGGGCAACGAGCACGAAGTAGTTGGCCTGTTCCGGGATGCGCAGCCTGTAGGATGCGTAGTACACCAGCACCGCGGCCAGTATGCTGGCGGTGGTCCAGCTCAGCAGGTAGAGCCCCATGACCAGCCGGAACGGCCCGTTCCGCAGGGTCGTGAGCAGCGCACGGCGCCAGGGCAGCGGCGCGGGCAAATGCTCGGGCGGCTTCTCGCGCGTCACGCGGAACACGATCAGCGGCGGGATCATGGACACGAGCCCGAGGCCGATGCCGAGCAGCGCGAAGAGCAGGCGTTTGTCTTCGATGAACCACCCCAGCACGGTGGCCAGGATGATGGCGCCGAGGGTGCCGGAGATGGAGAACACCATGCGGTAGCCGTTCAGCGACGAGCGTTCGTCGTAGTCGCTGGTCAGCTCGGGCGTCAGCGCGTTGTAGCCTACGTGCACGACCGTGAAGGCCGTATCGAACAGGATGAAGACGATCGCATAGTACACGGCCAGGCCGATGGGTGAGAAGGGCGGCACGATCCACATCAGCATGAACGTCAGCCCGAGGGGGACCGCGCCGATGAGGAGGAGCACCCGGCGGCGGCCCCAGCGCGATCGGATGCGGTCCGAGATCAGCCCGATGAGCGGATCGTTGATCGCGTCCCAGATGCGCGGAATGCCGACAGCCCAGGCGGCCAGGTCCGGCCGCAGCCGGGCGACGTCGGTCAGGAAGAAGAGCTGGAAGAACATGAGGATGGCCAGCGGGATGCTGGTCGACAGGTCGCCGGTGGAGAAGGCGAGCTTCAGCCGGCGGGGCAGGTAGCCCGATGAGCCGGCCTGCGAACCGCACGCCCTGCGTGAGACGTTTGCGGTGCTCATAATGCCTCCAGGTCCTGCCGGGCCGGGTCCTCGTGGCCGTAGAACTCCTCCAGCGACCTGGCCGCGACGGCTCGGCGGAACCCGTCGAGCTCGGCCGCCAGGGCAGGGTCGAGTTGCCTCGGCTGATGCCGTTGCAGGATGTCCACTGCCCTGGCCCGGGCGTTGTCGATCGCGGTCCGCCCGCCGCCCTTCTCCCAGGTATCCCACGGCTCCCGCACGACCAGCCTGGGCTGATAGTGCTCGGTGCGGAAGTGGGCCGCGGTGTGCGTCTCCGCGAGGTAGTTGCCCGCATGGTTGATTTGCCTGATCAGGTCGAGCGCCAGGGTCTCGTCGCTGACCTGGATGCCGCGCGCCAGCCGCAGCGCGGAGCCGCAGATCTCGTCGTCGAGCACGAGCAGGGCGTGATGCTCGAGCAGCGTGCTGTCTAGCGTCCCGCCGCAGGTGATGAGATTGACGCGGGCGAGCACCGCGGGGAGCAGCGTCTGCATGCGCTCGAAGCCGGCCTGCACGTCGGGCGTCTTGCTCTCCGTCGCGCCGCCGACCGAGCGGATGGGCAGGCCGTAGCGCCGCGCGAGCTGCGCGGAGGCGGCGGTGATCAGGCCCGTCTCCGCCGCGCCCAGCGCGACGGTCCCGAGGCGCATGTTGGCGATGGTGGAAACGGTGCCATAGAGCACCGGCGTCCCGGGCCGGTAGATCTGTGCCAGCACCACGTGCGCCAGGATGCCCGCATTCTCCTGCACCAGCAGGCCGGCAAGCGTGACCGGTGCGGTGGCGCCGGCAATGGCCTCCGGCGACATGGCGAGCGGCTGGCCGTAATCGGCGCAGATCAGCAGGCCCTCTGCCTGCTGCTGGGCCATCTGGAGCGGGCTCACGACGGAGCAGATAGCGAGGAAGCGCGGCCGGCGGCGCAACTCCTCCTTGCCGCCCACGGCCATGGCCATCATCCGCATCATGTCCCAGGTCGGCAGGTAGCCGTAGCATCCCATCCCGAACGACTTGCGGCTGTGATGCGCCCAGGCCCAGATGGCTTCGGCGTGGATGGTCGTCATGGGGATGTCGTCGGGCCAGACGTCCATCTGGGAGTTGTGGATGTGGTCGAGCGCATCGATCAGGATGATGTGCTCCCGCACGTCGGCAGCGCTCACCGGGCGGATCTCACCGCTGCGGAGGTCGGTGATCCGGGTCGGCGTGCCCAGGCCCGCGAAGAGCGGGGTCGCCTGGTCCGGCCCGATGGGATAGCGCACGCTCGGATCGAGTCCATGGAGGGCGAACGATGCGGGTGCGCTGGCGACGGCCCTCATGACCAGGTCGGGCGGGATGCGGACCACCTGCCGTGCATCGTCGACGGCCGCGCCGGCACGGCGGAAGATGTCGCGTGCGATGGGGTAATCGACCCGGATGCCCACCTCGGCCAACAGGTCGAGGGAGGCCTCGTGGATGCGTTCGACCTCCTCGGGGGAGAGTACTTCGAAGCGAGCGGAGCGCATGGGGGTTCCTCCTGTCGTGGATGAGGCAGCTTGAGCGACGCGGGCATTATAACCGATTGCGCCGGTCAGAGCTACAGTGCATAGCGTTGAGGAAGAACGAGGGTGGTGGCTGGCTGGGACGCGCCGCGGCGCGTCCCAGCCAGAGGGGGGTGATGTTACGGCAGGACGGTGACGGTCGTGTAGGCTTCCGTGGTGTTGCCTTCCAGGTCCGCCGCGATGAAGCCGACGACGTACTCGCCGGCAGCCGCATCCAGCTCCTCCCAGCGGAACGGGTTATCCGCCTGGAAGGTCAGTGTCTCGCCCTGCTGCGTCACGGTCTTCAGGCCGCCCTGACCGTCGGACTCCAGCCACGTCTCGATGACGGTGAACTGGTCGCCGGCCTCCGTGGTCACCTCGCGCGGGGCGCCGGGGGTTCCTTCGTCCTGCGTGAAGGCGAATACCTGGCGCAGCAGGCCATCCCGGAAGTAGGCCCGGGCGTAGCGCTGCTCGCCGTCCTGGTAGCGGTAGATGCCGTCCACCGTGTAGATCGTTTCCTCCCAGCTTGCGCCGTAGGTCTGGGGCATCAGCGCGGCCATCGCGCGCGTGCGGCCGTCCGTGATCGCGAAGGCGAGCGGCTCCCACTCGAACTCGAGCTTGAAGTCACCTTCGCCCCATTCGGGGTAGTACACGCCATCGGCCTCCGCGGTCTTCGGCGCCTCGAGGTAGTCGCGGTCGATGACCGCGATCGAGCCGGAGGCACGATCCAGGTAGCCGGTGAAGAAGTAGATGTAGCCGATGTTGTTGCCGCTGACGTTGGTGCTCAGAAGCACGGTGTCGCGGATTGCGACCTGGTCCTTGTCCTTCTGGACCGGCGAGAGGGTGATGGCGCCGGCGCCCGGTGCGCGGGTGACGCCCACATCGAGCGGCACCGTGTTGCTGCGCGTGTCCGCCTGGAACGACCGGCCGCCGTAGTGGAAGGCCAGGAAGTCGTCCCACAGCGAGTCCTGTGCGAACCGTGCGGCGGTCCTGGTGTACGACTGCGGCCCGGCGGCCGGCGCCTGGTACACCTGGCCGGTGGGGAAGTAGATCGAGATGCCGGTGGCCCCCGGCTTGTCCTGGCCGCTCTTCTCCGCGATGACGGTGTTCTTGATCGACTGGGCAACTTCGACCAGGGCCTGCTGAAGCCCGGCGTCCTTGTTCGTCTGGTTGAGCAGGATCAGGAAGTGGCCGAGATCGATGTACGAGGGCGGCACCTGCTGCCCGAAAATGGAGGTGAACGACTGGGTGTACCGCCTGGCCTTGGCGACCGCGTTTTGATCGATGCCCTGCATCGCGTACGCCAGATTGTTGAGACTGCTGACCAGATTGGGGGTCTGATCGAGCCTGACAGCGGTCAGGGTGATACCGCGGCCGAGCTGTTGGCGCAGCTGCGCTGCAGACGCGGCGCCCAGCGTCGAGCTGCCGCGGCCGACCCACTCCGTGCGCGCCTGGTTATCGAGGATGCGCTCGTCCTGGTCGATGTAGGTCTGGACGATCTGCTGCCCGAGCTGGGCGCCGTCCATGTCCGGGTTCTGGGTCAGCGCGCCCAGAAACGCGGTGTAGGCCCAACCGAGCGCGGGCTCGGTCTCCTGGGAGAAGACCGCGTAGTGGCCGTGCTCCGCCAGTGCACTCATGACCTCGATGTGGCCCATCAGGCAGGCGTCCATGCCGATGAGCTCGAATTTGTCGATGCCTGCCTGCTGGCGTGCGGTCGCCAGCGCGCTGTCCAGCTCATCCAGGAACAGGTGATCGCCCAACGCGGCCTGGATCGGCACGTTCCGGTTGATCGATGTTCCTTGCTGTCCCGTATCGGGATCGGACCAGCCGCCGGGCCAGCCCATGCCGTGATCCGACATGATGAGCACGTACTTGTCGGCCGGATAGTTCTTCGCCGACCAGATGACAAAGTCCGCCAACGTCTCGCCCGCGGCCATGTTCAGCTCGCCCTCGGCCACGAGCTCCGACTTGACGCGCGTGAGGTCCTGGTCGGGCCGCACCACGTAACGCCGGGTTCCGGTCCAGTTTCCGTCAGCGTTGAACCCGCCCCGGTAGCGATCGATCTGCGCCACCATGTTCACCCGGTCAGACGAACCGATCCGCTCGGCCTCGTTGAGGTCGATGTAGATGTCCTGTTCCAGGATCTTGTCGTCCGCGTCCTGGTACAGCATGATGGTCCAGGTCTGGCCCGCCTTGGTCGTGCTCGGGGCCGCCGCGGCCGGAGCAGCGGTGGCAAGCGACACGGCGGTCGCGACAGGGGCCAGCGTGGGCCGCGGCGTGGCGGTCGCGACTGGGGCCAGCGTAGGCTGCGGCAGCGGGGTTGCGAGCGGCAACTGCTGGAGGCCGGGCAGCGACTGCGCTGCCGTGGGCGCCGGCTGCGGGGCAGCGACCTGGTCGCCGCCACAGCGGCCCAATACCAGGAAGGCGACCAACAAGACGAGCCCGCACAGGAGCAGCATTCCGATGCCGCCACCGGCCGCGCCGCGCGTCCCGCCCGGGATAGAGAACCCGCCCCCGCTGCCCGACGGCCGGGGAGCTCCGCTGCTGGGAAGCCCAAAGCCTCCGCTGCTGCCGGTCGGCCGGGGGCTCGCGCTGCCGGAAGGAGCCTGGGCGTCGTCATCCCGCCGGCGCGGCGCGTCGGCGCGGTCGCGCTGCGATGGATCCTGATCGGTGCGCCGGCGGCGGCCAGCGCGGACGGTTCGATTCGGGTCGTCGGCCGAGAGCAGCCAGTTGCCCGACTCCTCTTGCCTGCGTCTCACTTCGGGGGCGCCCGGCGAGGCTGTCGCTGGCGCGAGCCTCCACTGTGATACGTCAAACGGATTCTTCATCACTCCATGCCTTTCTGGGGTACGCAAAACAACTCGCTACGCACGGTCCTTCGGTGTTACAATACGACTCAGATGATGCAGATGTTTCCGGATCGCAGCGGCCACGACGGCCGGCCGCGACTCTGAGCGTATTATCACCCTTTTTGTCAATTTACAAAAGGTCAGCCGGGCCGCGGTGTCATTGCCCGCGCGGTGCCGTTCTTCGGGGCAGGGGGAGTGCGTCGATGGATCCAAGCTTCTTCGATCGGGTGTATGCGGTGGTGCGCCAGATCCCGCGCGGCAAGGTGGCCAGCTACGGCCAGATCGCGGCCCTGCTGGGCCACCCGGGCGCGGCGCGCACGGTCGGCTGGGCCCTCAACGCGCTGCGCGACAACGACATCGCGAGCGTGCCGTGGCAGCGGGTGATCAACAGCCGGGGCCGGATCAGCATCTCACGCGCGGACCTGGGCGCCAGCCTGCAGCGCGCACTGCTGGAGGAGGAGGGGGTCGAGTTCGACGCCCGCGGCGACGTGGACCTGCGCCGCTTCGGCTGGGAGGGGATGGACGACGTCGACCGCCTGTGGCAGAGCTGACGCGCGCTGATTCGAGCAGCAGCCATGACTGCGCATCCTTCGACTGCGCTGCGCTCCGCTCAGGATGCCAGGTCGCGCAGGCATCCTGAGCGGAGCGACTGGAGGGAGCGTAGTCGAAGGACGCCTGTGATTACGGCTGCGCCACCAATCATGGCCTGACGCGGATTCGATTTGCGCGTTGGCAACAAATGTTCTATACTGTGCGCACAATTCGTGATGGAGTATTCGCATGCGAGAGATCACCATCGCACTGGCACAGATGGCGCCGGTGCTGAACGACAACGAAGAGAACCTGCGCCGGATGGGCAGCTACATCCAGCGCATCTGCACGGAGCAGCCCACCAACATGATCGTATTCCCGGAGCTGGCCCTCTCCGGCTACGAGTGCGGACTCAACTTCACACGGCTCGCGGAGCGCATCACCGGGCACGCCGTCTCCTACATCGCCGGCAAGGCGGCCGAGTTCAGTGTCTACGTGGTCTTCGGCATGCCGGTGAAGGAGAAGGTCGAGAGCATCCTGTTCAACGGCGCGGTCGTCATCGGGCCCGACGGTGAGCTGCTGGGTGACTACCGCAAGCTGCACCTGCCCGGGGAAGAGCGGTTGGCCTTCCGACCGGGTTATCGCCTGCCGATCTTCGACACGGAGTTCGGCGGGGTGGGCGTGATGATCGGCTGGGATCTGGCATTCCCCGAGGTGGCGCGCAGCCTGGCGCTCGACGGGGCGGATCTCATCGTGGCGCCGTCCGCCTGGATGGCCGACCAGATGGAGGCGTGGCGCGCGTTCACGGTGGCAAGAGCGTGCGAGAACGCCATCTACATCGCCGCGGCCAACCGCGTGGGGCAGGAGCCCAGCTACACCTTCGGCGGCGAATCGATGCTGGTCGGCCCGCGCGGGCAGCTCAACACCGCGCTCGACGAAGCGGTGGAGGGCTACGCCGTGGCGACCGTCGACCTGGACGAGATCCGGGCCGTGCGTGAGGAGTCCCAATTGTTGCAGTGCCGCCAGCCGGCGGCCTATCGCGCACTCGTAAGGAAGTACTAGCCAATGCGACTCATCGATCTCCGAAGCGACACCATCACTGAACCCACGCCCGCGATGCGCCGGGCCATGGCAGAGGCCGAAGTGGGCGACGACGTCTACGGCGAAGACCCGACCGTCCGCCGCCTGGAGGCGCTGGCGGCCGAGCGCCTCGGCAAGGAGGCCGGCCTGTTCGTGACCTCCGGCACCCAGGGCAACCTCGTATCGCTCCTGGCCCACTGCGGCCGGGGGGACGAGGCGATCATGGGCGACCAGGCCCACACCTTCCGCTACGAACAGGGCGGCTGCGCTGCACTCGGCGGCATCATGCCGCACCTGATTCCTAACCGCGCGGACGGGACCATGGACCTGGCGGCGATCGCTGCAGCGGTTCGCGGCGCGGACGTTCACGCGCCTCGCACGCGGCTGGTGTGCATCGAGAACACGCACAATCGCTGCGGCGGCGTGCCGCTGACCGTCGGGTACACGCGCCAGGTGACGCAACTGGCGCACGCACACGGCCTGAGCCTGCACATCGACGGCGCTCGCCTCTTCAATGCCGCGGTGGCGCTCCATGTCGAGGCCGCTGACCTGGTCGGGGACGCGGATTCGGTGACCGTCTGCCTCAGCAAGGGGCTCTGCGCGCCGGTGGGGTCGGTCGTCTGCGGCTCGCGCGACTTCATCGACCGCGCACACCGCGCGCGCAAGGTCTTGGGCGGCGGCATGCGCCAGGCCGGCGTGATCGCGGCGGCAGGGATCGTGGCGCTCGAGCAGATGGTGGATCGCCTCGCGGAGGACCACGCGAACGCGGCCGCGCTGGCCGCAGGGCTGGCACAGCTGCCCGGGGTGGCGGTGGAGCCGGTCGACGCGCGCACCAACATCGTCTTCTTCCAGCTTAGCGGGACGAAGGTCGACGCCGCCACGCTGGCGGACCGGCTGGGAGAGCACGGGGTCCTGCTGATGGCCCTGGACCCGACCCGGATCCGCGCGGTGACGAATTACCACGTCACGGCCGGCGACATCGCACACGTGCTGCGCGTCACGGGCGAGCTGCTGGCCTGAACTTCGGCAGCCAAACCGCCGCGGATGGCGTGCTGCTTTACAGTGCGGGCGGCGCACATCCGGTATCCTACCCGTCAGGAAAGCTAACCGCTTCCGGGGCAACTGCTTCGGAAGCGCTTTTTTGGAGCGGAATCTTGCAGGCCGATCAACAGACCGACCCGCCCTTCAGCGTGTGGCGTTCGCTCAAGCTGGGTACGTTTCACCTGGGGTCATCCTTCAGCGATCTGCTGACTTCTGCGGTGTGGAACCGCATCCTGATCAGTGACCTGGGCATCGCCGCGTGGCCCGTGGCGCTGCTGTCCGCACTGCGCTACTTCCTGGCGCCCCTGACGCTGTGGGCGGGGCACCGGTCGGACACCACGCCGATCCTGGGCAGCCGGCGCCTCGCGTACATTTGGCTCGGGCGGCTGATGATGCTGCTCGCGCTGCCGCTGCTGCCGCTCTCGACGGTGGCCATCGCACGGGATCCCGGTTCGGCGACAGGCTGGACCGTGGCCGTGCTCTCCTTCGTGGTCTACGGGGCCGGCACCCTCATCTCGGGCGCGCCGTTCCTGGCCCTGGTGCACGACAGTGCGCCCTACGGGCGCCGCGGCCAGGCCGTCGGCATCGTCCAGCTGATGCTGGTGGTCAGCTTCGCGTTCATCCCCGCCATCTATGCCGGGCTGATGCCCGAGTACGATCCCCAGGCATTCATGCGGCTGGTGCTGATCGGGATGGGCGGCGCGGCCTTCTTCTGGACCGTCTCGGTGCTCGGCGAGGAGCGGCGCGCCGATGCCGCGCGCGCCGCGGCTGCTGCACGAGCGGGGGGCCAGCCCACCCTTTCCTTCAAAGCGGCGTTCTCCCGCATCTGGGCGGACCAGCGCACGCGGCGCTATGCGATCTTCCTGGGCGCGTCCGCGTTCTTCGCATTCATGCAGGACGCCATGCAGGACGCCATGCTCGAGCCGTTCGGCGGCGACGTGTTCGGCCTGTCCGCGGGGCAGACGACGCGCTTCAACGCGTATTGGGGCGGCGGCGTGGTGGTGGCGATGGTGGGCGGCCTCGTGCTGACGCGCCATCGCCGGCCCGATCAGCAGGTGAGCACCACCTCCTTGGGCCTGGCGCTGCTCGGCGCGTCGCTCGTGCTCCTGGGCGCCGTCGCGCTGCGGGGTGCGCTGCCCCTGGTGATGCCGGTGTTGGTCTTCTTCGGCCTCGGCTTCGGCATCTTCACCGTGGGCGGAGTCAGCCTCTTGATGGCGATGAACCAGGAGAGCAAGGCGGGCGCGTACCTGGCGTTGTGGTCGGTCATCCAGCTCGTCGCGCGCGGCGCGGGCATCGCGACAGGCGGCGTCGTGCGCGACGTTGCGCTGGCCCTCACGGGTGACCTGCAGGCCGCCTATGCCACGGTGTTTCTCGTCGAGGCGGCCGGGGTGTTCCTCTCGATCTGGCTGCTGAGCCGCGTCGGGGTGGCCGCGTTCGCCACGCGGACGCGATTGGTCCCCGCGGAGGTCCTGGCCGCCATCGACTAGAGGGCTGCGATCGCGGCCTCGATCTGCTTCGCCAGCCCTTCGATCTTCCCGTGCTGCACGGCGTCCGACCTGTCCAGCTCCGCCAGCCGGTCCTCTTGCTCGGCGAGCGTACGCGCGTACCGCGTGCGCAGCTGGCCCTCCTCACCCGTGTCCCGCAGGCTGGCCAGATTGCCCTGGATCACCTTCTGCTGGTCGAGGAGCTTCTGCCGGGACGCTGCGTTAGAGCGGAGCGACTCCTCGCCGGCGGCGATCTCATCGTAGAGCTTCAGGATCGCGCGCAGCCGGTCATGGGTCGGTTTGTCCAGCACCCGGCCGCGCAGCCAGGCCGCGAGCTGCGCGAGGTTCTGCTTCCGGATCTCCTCGCGGCGCGCCACGAGGCGGCGCTGCCTGGCCACGAACGTGGCGGTTGCCCCGCCGCGCACCCGCACCGCGTGCCGGTACAGGTCGTTCGTCCGTGCCGCATGCGGCGGCGTGTCGAAGGGCTCGTAGCCAGGGGGCACGACGTGCTCGATCGTGACCTCGGCATCGTGCCGGTTCCGGTTTTCCAGGCGGTACGTGACGGCCTGGATGTCCCATTCCTGGATCAGCAGGAGCCCCTGGTCGATCCGGATCCCCTCCAGCTTGCGCTCAGACGCATGCTCTTCCGTGACGGAGAGGCCCAGGTCGACGGCGTACGCCAGGTAGATCTCGCCATCGCTGGCGGTGAACGGCGACATCGCCTCTCCTGCATATTCGCCGGCTTCGATGACCGTGAGCGGCCCTCGCTCCAGGGTCAGCCCTGTGGTGTTCCTGAAGCGCAGTGCGATCACCGGATGGCGCGGGTGTTTGTGTCCGTTGTAGAGGCGTTCCTTGGCCAGGTCCACGGAAGCCTGCAGGATGGGCGCCATGGCCGACCGGCCGCGGCGCACGCTCATGGGGTTGGCCACCGCGTAGCTGAAGAACTCCCCTTGCGCCTGGGCCGTCGCTGCGACTGCGGTCGAGGCGGCGAGATCCGCCGCCGTCGCGCGCATGGGGCGGGCCATGGCCTTGCCCTGCGCGGGCTCGCCGAATCCTGCCGCCGTGGCGCGCATGGAGGCCATGCGCGGCGCAGAGTCATCCATGGCCGCCTCGAACTCCACCGGTGCGGCCACCCCGCGCGCCTCCTCGTGTACGACCGGTCGCTCGGGGGTGAAGGGCGTGTAGAGATCGTAGACGAAGCTCACGGGCATGCCGGCGACGAAGGTGAGCTGCACGTTGTCCAGGTCCTCGTTCAGCGTGTTGTCGAACAGGGCCCAGCCCTGGAGCAATCCCGCGGTGTTCGGCCCCTCGCCGGCCTCGTCCACGACCAGGCGGTAGCTCACCCGCCAGACGGGACTGGGCGCGATGTAGCGGATGCTGGCCCGGCGCACGCCGCGCGACAGCCTCACGGTGACCGCGCGCCGGTCCTCCTCGGTCAGGCTGGTGTCGAGCACATAGCCGAGGTCCGCGCCGGCGCGCTCGTCGTGCAGCGTGATGCTCCGGATGTCGGCCAGCCGCACCGGGATGACCTCCCGGCGCTCGGGCATGAAGACCGACAGGATCGCGGCGTCCATCGGCTCGCGCTCTCCCGGCAGATCGATGCCGACTGCAATGCCGGCATAGCTGCCGGAGCTCGTCGTCACGCCCACGCGGCGGCCCCGCATGTCACGCACCAGGTCGCGCAGGCTCGCGTCGTCGGAGAGATGGATGGCCGCGCGTTCGAGCAGTGCGGCCTTATCCTCCGGCGTCTGGTAGTCCACGCCGAGAACCTGTCCGCCATCGGCCACTACGGTCAGGCTCTTCAGTACATCGTTCATCGCTTCCCGGGCGAAGTCGAGCGAGATGCTCTCCCCCGGCGCATCCGCCCGGCGCTCGAAGAATCCGATTCCGTGCTTGTACAACGTCATCCTGACGATCGGGTGATCAGCCATGCCCCCACCTCCTGCGCGGCCCGCGCACCCCATTGTACCGCACAACCACCATCGCCGTGCAACCCAAACCTGCTGGAACCGTATACCCCCATGTAGAGACGCAGCACATGCTACGTCTCTACAGTGCAGTTCAGGCCAGCACATGTGGGTATGGCGCCGCGGTAGGGGCGTCAGAAAACCGTCAGGCGGCGGACAGCCCTGTGTTCGGTGGATCCGTCCATCTGTGCTAGAATGCACCTATGGAGGACTATCTCCGAAGTCGCGCCAATCTTCGGTTGGTTTGTGCGCTCGGAGGTCTGGCAACCTGCCATCATACGTCTCGAGGTTAACATGTCCCAACCCATCGTTTCCCTCTCCGGGCTGTGCAAGTCATTTGGCCCGGTCCGCGCAGTCGACGACGTCTCCTTCGAGGTGTACCCCGGCGAAATCTTCGGCCTCTTGGGCCCCAACGGCGCAGGCAAGACGACGACCATCCGCATGATGCTGGACATCTTCCGGCCGGACTGCGGCGAGGTGCGGCTGTTTGGCGCGCCGATGACGGAGTCGACGAAGCACCGCATCGGCTACATGCCGGAGGAGCGTGGTCTCTATCGCGATCAGAAGCTGGAGCCGACCCTGCGCTACCTGGCCACCCTCAAGGGTCTCTCCGAGTCTGAGGCTTCGCAGCGGCTCGAGAAATGGCTCAAGCGGCTGGACCTCTGGTCGGATCGTAACAAGCAGATCCAGGGCCTGAGCCGCGGCATGCAGCAGAAGGCCCAGTTCATTGCGACCCTGATTCACGAGCCCGATCTGATCGTGGTCGACGAGCCGTTTGCCAACCTCGACCCGATCAACACGCGCGCCGCGATCGAGATCCTGCTCGACGAGGCCAGCCGGGGCAAGGCCATCATCATGTCCACCCACCTGATGTTCCAGGTCGAGGCGATGTGCCACCGCATCGTGCTGATCGACAAGGGGCGCACCGTGCTGTATGGTGCGGTGGACCAGATCAAGCGCGACTTTGCATCCAACGCCGTGCTGGTGGAGGGGCGGGGCGACTTCACCGCGCTGCCCGGCGTGTTGGAGGCGCGGCAGGAGAACAGCCACTGGCACCTCAGCCTCGCGCAGGGCGCCACGCCGCAGGCGGTGTTCCGGGCCCTGGCAGAACAGGACGGCGCGCGCATCGAACGCTTCGAGCTGGCCGAGCCCTCGCTCGACGACATCTTCGTCAACGTCGTGCAGGGGGGCGGGGAGGCTTCACATGCATAACATGTGGCGCATCGCGCGTGCCGAATTCCTGCGCCTGGCGGGCAAGCGTTCGTTCATCCTGGCGATGATCGGCATGCCCCTGCTGATCGGCGTGGTGATGGCCGCCGCGATCCTGGTCGCCATGCCGAAGAGCGACGATCGCGGCGTCGGCTACGTTGACCTGGCCGGCGTGATGCAGGGAACCCCGGCCGCGGGCTATGCGGCGGACGAGGACGCCCCGCCGGTTCTCTCCTTCGCAGATGAGACCGCTGCCCGGGCGGCGTTGGACGCCGGCGAAATCCAGGCGTTCTACGTGCTGCCGGAGGATTACCTGGCAACCCGCAGGGTCATGACTTACACGCTGGGCGAGTCGCCGTCGAATGCGGCGCGGTCCGCGTTCCGGGACCTGCTGCAGGGCCACCTGGCCGCAGCCGCCCCGCCCGAAGCACAGAAGGTCCTGCTGGAGGGAACGGAGCTGGTCTACCGCGAGGCGGATGGCGCCCGCGAGACGGCGGTGGAGGGCTACGTTGCCGGCCTGGTGCTGCCCCTCGTCATCGGCTTCTTCTTCGTGATGGTCGTGATGAACTCCGGCGGCTACCTGCTGCAGGCTGTGACGACCGAGAAGGAGAGCCGGATGGTCGAGGTCATGATGACCACCGTGTCGCCCCTCGCGCTCATCGGCGGCAAGGCGGTGGGGCTCATCGGCGTGGCCCTGGCGCAGGTGAGCGTCTGGCTCATCGCGCTGGTGGTGGCCTTTGCGGTGGCAAGGACGCAGGTGACGGTGC
>CAZMIS010000038.1:0-17507 GCA_964566325.1 uncultured Anaerolineales bacterium | reverse complement strand
GCGCGTACTCTCGGTGTCATTGCCCGCCAGGTTGCCCACGTACACGTAGTTCAGCCCGACCTGCTTGCCGATCTCGTAGGCCGCGCGGAGGACGTGACCGGGCGTCGGGGGAACATCGGCCATCCGGTACTGGGGAAAGAAACGGCTGATGTGCCAGGGCGTGTCGGGCCCCACCTCATCGTGCAGAAACTGCGCGACCCAGCGCAGCTCCTCGTCCGAGTCGTTCAGGCCGGGGATGACCAGCGTGGTCACCTCGAGCCATATGTTGCGCCGGCGCAGCCGTTTCAGGTTGTCGAGCACAGGCTGCAACGCTCCGCCGGAGATGCGATGATAGAACTCGCCGCGGCCGGCCTTCAGGTCGACATTGATGCCGTCGATCAGCCCATCCATCAGCCCGATCAGCTCGGGCGTCATGTATCCGTTGCTCACAAAGACATTCTTCAGCCCCAGCGCGTGCGCCTCGCGCGCGCAGTCGAGCGCAACCTCGGCGAAGATCGTGGGCTCGGTGTAGGTGTACGCCACAGAGGCGCAGCCGTGGCGGGCTGCCGCGCGGGCGACCGCGGCCGGAGTCATGGGCTGCCCCATCACATCGCCACCGCGCGGCATCTGCGAGATCTCCCAGTTCTGGCAGAAGGCGCAGCGGAAGTTACACCCCGGCGTCGCGATCGAGAACGTGCTCGTGCCGGGGAGAAAGTGAAACAGGGGTTTCTTCTCGATGGGATCGACGTGTTGCGCGATCGTGCGATCGTAGACCAGCGTGACCAGTGTGCCGTCGACGTTCTCCCGCACGCAGCAGGCGCCGAGCTTGCCCGGCGAGATCACGCACCGGTGGGCGCAGAGATTGCAGCGCACGCGTGCGTCGTCGGGGCCAAGGCGTTCCCACAGGATGGCTTCGTGTCGCATACGGTGCTCCTGACATAGGCATTCTACCATACACACAGGAACAGCGTGCGTTCGGTTTGACGCACGGGGCGCCACCGTGTAAGATAGCCGGCGGGAGTGGTTGTCGTCCGGTGGCGGCCCCGGTCTTCAAAACCGGTGTGGGGCGGTAGGCCCGGCTCAGGTGAGTTCGACTCTCATCCACTCCCGCCTGAAGTCAGTTCCCCCCAACGAGCCGGCGACAGCCCCGAGCTGTCGCCGCCCCGCAACAGCGTTAACTCGCCGGAGGCCATCTTTGAACTCGTCCAGACCCAACAACAACAACGTTCGCCCCGCGTCCCTCTGGGTCCGCGCGACCAACCAGGTCCGCGAGTTCTGGGAGGCGCTCAGGAACACACCGGAGGCATTCCGCCTCGTGTGGCTGGCCAGCCGCCGTGCGGCCCTTGCGGGCGTCGCGCTCATGTTGATCGCGGCCGCGCTGCCCGCGGCGCAGGCCTGGGTCGGCAAACTGATCATCGACTCGATCCTCAGCGCGATCGAGCAGGGCATGGAACCCATGGCCGGCTTGCGCTACGTCCTGCCCTACCTGCTCCTGGAGTTCGGTCTCCTGTTGACCAGCTCGATCGCCGGCTCAGCGCGCAGCCTCTTCGACCGCGTGCTGCAGTCGCAACTGACGAATCACGTCAACAGCTCCATCATCAACAAGGCCATCAGTCTCGACCTTCAGTTCTTCGAAGACCCGATCTTCTACGACATGCTGCAGAACGCCCGTCGCCAAGCCGACACCAGCGCGCTCAGCATCGTCAACTCGACGCTGCAAATGGTGCAGCAGGTGATCACACTGCTCTCCCTCATCGCCTTGCTGGTGCGATTCAGCCCCTGGCTCGCGGTCATCGTCTTCGTGTCTGCCATCCCGTCGTTCCTTTCCCAGTCGCAGTATGCCGAGCGCGCGTTCCGCGCCGTCAGTCGCCGGGCGCCCGAGGCCCGGCTGCTGAACTACCTGGAGATGCTGCTCACCGGCAACGACACCGTCAAAGAGGTCAAGCTCTTCGGCCTCGGAAAGCCGCTCCTCAAGCGCTACCAGGAGCTGTTCGTCCGGTTCTACAAAGAAGACCTCGCCATCGCGCAGCGGAAAACCATCGCCGGGCTGGGCTGGGGGCTGCTCTCCAACGCCGCCTACTACGGCAGCTATGCCTGGATCGTCCTCCGAACCGTCTCCAGCCTGATCACACTGGGCGACATGACGATGTTCCTGAGCATCTTCCGGCAGTCGCAGAACTCCATTCGATCGCTGCTCGATAGCCTGAACCGGTTGTACGAGAGCAACCTGTACCTCGACAATCTGCTCGACTACCTGAAGTTGCAGCCGATGCTGGCGGCGCCGGCCGATGGCGCCATCGCGCCCGAGCCCATCCGTCACGGCATCGAGTTCCGCCATGTTTACTTCCGCTATCCGGGCTCCGATAACGAGGTTCTGCGCGACATCAACCTGCACATCCATCCCGGCGAACGCATCGCCCTCGTAGGGCTCAACGGCGCGGGCAAGACGACGCTCATCAAGCTGCTCACACGCCTGTACGACCCGACCGAAGGGCAGATCCTCCTCGACGGCGTCGATCTCCGCGAGTACGACCTGGAGAGCCTCCATCAGCGCTTCGGCGTCATCTTCCAGGACTACGTTCGCTATCAGTTCACCGTGCGGGAGAACATCGGGTTCGGCCAGATCGATGCCCTCGATGACCTGGACCGGATCAAGGACTCCGCCGAGCGGGGCGGGGCCAGCTCGATCATCGAGAAAATGCCCCAGGCCTACGACACCATGCTCGGGCGGCGCTGGGAGAAGGGCCAGGAGCTTTCGGGTGGCCAGTGGCAGAAGATCGCCCTGGCACGCGCGTTCATGCGCAAGGCAGAGGTGCTGGTGCTGGACGAACCGACCTCTGCGTTGGACGCGGAGGCTGAGTACGAGGTGTTCCGGCGCTTCGGCGAGTTGATGGAAGGCCGCATCGCGGTGCTCATCTCGCACCGCTTCTCGACCGTGCGCATGGCCGACCGGATCGTGGTGCTCTCGGCGGGCAAGATCATCGAGCTGGGCAGCCATGCAGAACTGGTCGAGATGGACGGCGCGTACGCGCGGCTGTTCAATCTGCAGGCGGAGGGTTATCGCTGAGCCCGGCGGGCGTCACCCTACTTCCCCCGGGGGAGTCACCGAAGTGCAGCGCCAGGCGGATCACGCGGCGCGGCGCGGCTTCAAAGCCCAGTTCGGCCAGGAGCTCGTCGGGCCGGCCCGTTGCCCCGGGCTCGGCACGCATGATCACCTCGAACGCGTGCCCGAACGCCGTCCGGCCCGTGCAGCGCAGATCCTGCACCAGGGGCCGCAGATCGTAGCGCGCGACCTCTTTCCCCTTGCGCCGGCTGCGCCATGCCTCCGGGCGTTCCAGGAAAGCACCGAGCCGGGCCGCGAACGCGTCATCGTCGTCGACCGTCTCCACCTCGACGCGGTAATCGGCCCCTCGCACCTGCGACTGCAGCGAAGGCCACTCGCGCGGGGCGGGCGCGGCAGCGAGCGGCCGGATCCCCGGCGGCAGCGCGGCGGACAGCCGGCCGAGCAGTTCCTCCGGGTCCACCGCTTCGTTCAGGAAGATGTCCACCACCTCCCCTTCGCCCGTGAAGCCGACCGGCAGCGCGGCCGCAAACTGCATCCGCGGCTGCGGGTTGAAACCCTGGGTGTAGGCCAGCGGCAGCCGAGCGCGGCGGATCGCGCGCTCCCAGGCGCGGAACATGTCGAGATGCCCGACGTACTTCACCGTGTCCTCCGTCCGGAAGGTCACGCGCATGCGCTGGACGTAAGTCTCGTTCATGCGGCGCCTCCCGCGGACCGTCGCTTCGCTCCGGAGAGCGGTGGACAGCCCCAGCCATCATCTGCCACCGAGCGACGTTCCTCCCGAAACTCGGTCAGGATGCCGCACGCGTAGCAGTGCTCGCGGCAGTCTGCCGTGACCTCGCCCCGCAGCGCCCGGCGATATTCCTCCTCAAGATAGTGTCGCTTTACGCCCACGCTGATGTGGTCCCACGGCAGCGTCTCCTCGAACGTGCGGGGCCGCCGTGCGTACCAGTCGGGGTCGATCCCATGCTCGTCGAACGCCTGGCGCCAGGCCGCCTCATTGAACTGATCGCCCCACCCATCGAAGCGAGCGCCCAGGCGCCACGCACTCAGGATCACGGGCGCAAGCCGGCGGTCGCCGCGGCTCAGCACCGCCTCGAGCAACGTCTCCCGCGGGTTGTTCCAGCTGAAGAACAGGCCGGGCGCGCGCAGCTGCCGTTCGAGCAGCGCGATCTGGTCGCGGATCGTCGACTCATCCGCGAGCGAGGCCCACTGGAACGGCGTGTGTGGCTTGGGCACGAGAGTGCTCACCCCCACACGAACGCTCGACTTCCGGCCCAGTTCCTCGAAGCCCACGCGCCGGACCGCGTGCGCCAGGTCGGCAATCGCCTGCACGTCCTCGAGCGTCTGAGTGGGATGGCCGATCATGAAGTACAGCTTGATCGTGGGCCAGCCCCGGCGATAGACCTCGCGCGCCGTTTCGAGCAGCGCCTCGGTGGCGATCGGCTTGTTGATGACGTCCCGCAGGCGGTCGGATGCGGCCTCCGGCGCGAACGTGAAGCCGGAACGCCTGCGTCCGCCCTCCAGCTTCCCGAGCAGATCGACGCTGAACGACTCGATGCGGAGGCTGGGCAGCCCGATCGACAGCTTGTCGCCGCCGTGGCGCGCCGCCACCTCGCCCACCAGCTCACCGATCATGGTGTAGTCCGAGGACGACAGGGACAGGAACGAGACCTCCTCGAAGCCCGTTTCGCCGACCATCGCCTCGACGGCGTCGAGCACCTCCGCCACCGGCCGCTCGCGCACTGGCCGGAAGATCATGCCTGCCTGGCAGAACCTGCAGCCGCGCGTGCACCCGCGCTGGATCTCGATGGCCGCGCGATTGTGAACGATATCGATGAACGGAACGATGAAGCGCGTCACGGGCGGCGGCAGCACGGGCACGATGCGCTTCGCAACGACGGCTGGCGTGCCGCTGCCGTTCGGCTGCGTGCGGTCCAGCGTGCCGTCAGGGCGATACACCGCGTCGTAGAAAACGGGCACGTAGACGCCTTCGATCTGCGAAAGCGCGGCCAGTGCCTCGATGCGACTGAGTCCCTGGCGCCGTGCCTCGGCCCACGTCCGTGCGATCTCCGTGATGGCTTCCTCGCCTTCGCCGATGAAGAAAGCGTCGAAGTAGGCGTACATCGGCTCCGGGTTCAGGCAGGCGGAGCCGCCCGCCAATACCAGCGGCTCATCCTCCCGCTCCGCGGCCAGGAGCGGCAGGCCGGCCAGATCCAGCATCTCGAGGACGTTCGTATAAAGCTGCTCATACGCCAGCGAGACACCGATCACGTCGAACTGCTTCAGGGGGTGTCGCGTTTCGAGGGAGAAGAGGGGCAACGCCTCCCGTTTCATCGCCTCAAGCATGTCGACCCACGGCATGAACGCGCGCTCGGCGAGCATGTCGGCCTTGCTGTTCACCGCATCATATAGGATGGCCAGCCCCAGGTTGGACATGCCGAGGTCGTAGACGTCGGGGAAGACGAGCGCCACCTTGACCGCGGTAGCATCCCAATCCTTGACGACGCTGTTGTACTCGCCGCCCGTGTAGCGGGCCGGCTTCTGGACGAAGGGCAGGATGCGATCGAGGGCGCGGGAGATGGTGGCTGGGTTGTGCAAGATCATTCTCCTGTTGCCTGTCCGGTCCGGGACAGGGCGGGACTTGAACCCGCGATAGTCTTGTGACAGGGCGCCATCTTACCACAGGGGGCCGTAATGTGCGACCCGGCTGCCATCGCACTTTGACACGGCGCGTCACGCCTCCTATACTGGCTGCGAACAGGGAACGCGGAGGCAAGAGACGTCCGCGCGAATCAGGCGCACGACGCCGAAGGGAGATGGCAGATGGATCACCATATCGCACAGCTCGAGCAGCAGTTGAACAGCTACGATCCCTCAGCGCGGCTGTCCGCGCTCTTCGGGCTTGCCGATCTGCTCGCGCGCGGCCAGGCGCGCGTCTCGGCGGACCGCGGCCTCGCCAACATGCACTGTCACACCTTCTATTCATACAACGCATACGGCCACTCCCCCACGGCCCTGGCGTGGCTGGGGAGGAAGCGCGGCCTTGCAGCGATCGGTGTCGTGGATTTCGACGTGCTCGATGGCGTCGACGAGTTCCTGTCCGCCTGCGAGATCCTCGGCGTGCGGGGCAGCGCGGGAATCGAGACGCGCGTGGCCGTCCCCCAGTTCGCGACGCAGGTGGTCAACTCGCCGGGAGAGCCCGGGGTGGCCTATCACATGGGAATCGGGTTCGCAACGGGGACGCCGCCCGCAAGCGCTGCGCCCATCCTTGCGTCGCTGCGAGACCGGGCAGCGGAACGCAACCGCGCGATGCTAAGCAGGATCGCCGCGCATCTGGATCCGGTGGCCGTCGACTACGAACGCGACGTCTTGCCGCTCACTCCCGCGGGCAACGCCACGGAGCGGCACATATTGGCGGCCATCATCCGCGCGGCCCAACGCCATTTCCCGCGCCGGGATCGCCGGGCGGCCTTCTGGTCAGACAGGCTTGGCGTTGAGAAGGAACAGGTCCTGACGGCCATGGCAGAGCCGGCCGGTTTCGCCGATCTGGTGCGCAGCAGACTGATGAAGAACGGCGGGGTGGGCCACGTCCCGCCCACGCCCGATTCGTTTCCGAGCGTCGAGGAGTTTCACAGCTTGGTGGTTGGATGCGGCGCCCTACCCTGCGTGGCGTGGCTCGATGGCACGAGCGAGGGCGAGGAGAAAGGCACGGAGCTGCTCGAATACTGGGTCGGGAAGGGCGCGGTTGCGCTCAACCTCATCCCCGAGCGCAACTGGAACCTGCCGCCTGGCCCGGACCGCAACCTGAAAATCAGCATGCTACGCGAAATCGTGCAGGCTGCGGCCGAACTCGACCTGCCGCTCAACATCGGCACGGAGATGAACAGCCCTGGCGCGCCGCTGGCCGACGACTTCCCGGCGCCGATTCTTGCACCCATGACCCGGGCATCCATGGCCGGGGCGTACTTCGTCTATGGCCACACGGTGATGCAGCGCGGGCTGGCCCTGGGCTACCAGAGCCGGTGGGCACAAGAGCACCTGCCGTCCCGCAGACGCCGCAACGATTTCTACGAGACCATCGGGCGTCGCGTCCGGCCCGGTGCGGAGGGCATGGACCGGTTGCGCCGCCTGCCCGACCTCAGCACGCCTGCCGCCATCCTTGCGGCGCTGAGCTAGCGCAGGTTCAGAGGGCCTCGCCGTTGTGACTGTGAACCGCTCACTCCTCCGGATCGCAGACCTCGCAGTCCAACGGCTGGGCCTGCGGTCGGGCCGCGCCCGGGTGTTCCGGCCGGGATGAGTGCCGCTCGGCAAGACGCCACTCGTTTCCGATCCGGGTCCAGATATCGGTGAGCATGAACACGGCCGAGCGGTCCTGCCCGTGCAGGCTCGCGGTCTGGCGCCACAACATCACGGCCACGGCCACGCAGTCATAGATCCGGACGTAGATCCGCTCGACGCTGGCCTCCTGGATCTCGTAGCTGCGCAAAGACTCCAGCCAGGCATCGCGCGGCACAACCTGCAACGGCATGTCCTCCACCGCGATCACCAGCGAATAGCCGTCGGCCATCATGGATTGCAGTTCAGGGATATCCTTACGCTGAAACGCGGCGGCCCACCGGCGCTCCAGATGCGAGATCGTTGCTTCGAGTGGCAGGTCATCAGGTAGGGGGTTCACGGGTATTCTCCTCATGGGACGAAGGCGCCGGCCCGGCCGTTCGGACCGGTGACGCAGCGAACTATCGTGTGATCAGATGGCGCCAGTATAAGGCATCTGGCGTGCCCTGACAACCTGAAACGCCGTCCATGAAGGGAGAAGTCAATCCCCGGCCCGGGGGTGGGCCCCGTCCCGCGGCCCGGCGTCGGCCCTGGCAGCCTCGGCGAGTTCTCCCAGCAGGCGCGCCTGCTGATCCGGCCCGTAGCCCCGCACGGCTGCGGCCTGCAGGATCGGCTCCCAGTAGGGGACTGCCTGATCTTGCCACGGGATCCCGTGCCGGTCGAACACGCTCCTCGTAGACGGCCATGCCAGCGCCACCGCAGCCACCGCCATGTTCGGCAAGATCGTCTCCTCGTCGCCCGCCAGTTCCGGGATGACCGTCACGCGCCGCGGGCGAGGTGCGCCGGATTCCTCAGACGGCGCGGGGGGGATCAGCCCCAGCAGCCTGGCCGCATTCCGGCCAAGAATATCGCGGCGCACTGCATCATCGAGGTCCAGTGCGGCGACCTCGGCCAGGAATGGCTCCATGGTGGGTTCGGCCTGCTTCCTGCCGTACAGGCGCAGCGGATAGTCGGTGGCATAAAGGATCTTGCGCGGGCTGATGCAGGCCAGGGCCGCGGCGAAGATGCGCGGCGTCTCGAAGAGCAACGGAGAGGCCGCGGTATCGTAGTAGACGTTTCGCATGACGCGGCGTGCCTGCGCTGACAGCTCGTAGAAGAGCAGGCCGCCGCCCCAATGTGCGAGGATGAGCTTCAGCTCCGGGTACCGCTCGGCAAGCCGGTAGTAATGGACCAGGGGCGTGGTTGCCTTGCCCGGGTAGTACGCGCCGACCTCTTCGTTCACATGCAGGTTGACGGGCAGGTCATAACGGATACAGGCTTCCACAAGGCGGAGAAAGTCCGGATCGTCCAGCCGGTAGCCCTGGCCGTAGGGGCCGAGCTCGCCCACGCCCCGCATCCCCAGGTCGACACAGCGCTTCAGCTCTTCGAGGGCAGCCTTGCCGGCCTTCGGCTGGATCACGGCAAAGGGCAGGATGCGATCCGAAAAGCGGCGTCCCAGCTCGATGCCCACATCATTTCGCCCGGCACACGCCTCGGCGCTCCGGCGATACTCGCCGACCAGTATCACCCGGTCGACGCCGGCACGATCCATGTCGTCGATCATCCGCCCGGCCGACGCCCAGCCCTGGGGGGAGTCCGGGCCGCCCATCAGGAGTCCCCAATACGGCTCCGCTGCGATGAACGCCTGGAGGTTCGCTGCCAGCTCGGGGGGTGTGAAGTGTACGTGCGCATCGATGATCATCGGAGCCTCCGCCTGCCTCTGGCCCGTGTGATATGGCGCATTGCCTGAGGCATCGCCCTATTGTGACTCGTTTGGGCGAATCGGACAAGCGGCTGGCCGTCGTCATCACCAAGAGTGGCCGGGAGCCGCCCTGCGGGCGCCTGGGCGCGACAGGCGCCTCCCGCACGAACGACATGTCGGGAGGCGCCTGTGGGGGGGGTGGATAGGGATGAGCCTCGGGTGGCAGGCCTTTCAGGTCAGGCCGCTCCGGCCAGGGATGCAGGCCGGGCCAGTTGCTGCAGCGCCCCCGCATAGGATGGCGCCTGGCGGAGTGCTTCTGCCATCGCCGTGCGTGCGCGATGCAGCCGGCTTTTGACTGCGCTGACCGTGGCGCCGGTCGCTTGAGCGATCTCCTGGTACGAAAGATCGTACCAGTACAGCATCACCACGGCCGCCCGGTCCTTGGGCGGCAGTATCGCCAGCAATTCCTGGACGTCCGCCGACCGCTCGCGTGCGATCGCCGCATCCTCGGGGCCCATGCACTGCTCGCGCAGCGCCGGGTGGCCGGCCAGGGGCTCATCGTCGATGTCAACCCAGACGATCCGGCGGCGCCGCAGGCGGTCGATGCAGTAGTGGTTGGCGATCGAATAGAGCCAGGGCTTGAACGGCTGCTCGGGGTCATATCGGCCGAACTGGGTGTGCGCGCGGAGGAACGTCTCCTGCGTCGCCTCTTCCGCCTCGCCCGCGTCGCCCAACATGCGATAACACAGGTTGTAGATGGCACACTGGTAGGTCTGAACCAGGATCGTGAATGCTGCCTGATCGCCCTTGCGGGCGAGAGTGATGACTTCCTGCTCGCTCATTCTGATTGTCTCCATCGCGGTCGTACTTCTGCCTGGAGAAGTTGCTATCAGGATAGCACCGTGCAGAAGTTCCCGCATCGGAGAAAACCGGGAACCCGTCGTACGAGAAGAGACCACCGCTGGCGGTGGTCTCCTGAAGGTTTCGAGTATGGGGATACCTGATTTCTGGTATGTGGCAGATGGGCGGCCACGCAGGGCCGCCCCTACCCGGTGATAGAGAGAATGTCGCCAGGGGCCGCCCCTACCCGGTGATAGAGAGAATGTCGCCAGGGGCCGCCCCTACCCATTGATAGAGAGAATGTCGCCAGGGGCCGCCCCTAACCGGTGAAGGAGGGAATGTCGTCCAGCGACGCCAGGCCCTCGCGCAGCGCAAAGAGAGCGGCCTGGGTCCGGCTGGCGAGATGGAGTTTGCCCAGGATGTTGCTGACGTGCGTGCTGACCGTGAGTTCTGCGATCACCAGCTTCTCGGCGATCTCGCGATTGCTGCGGCCCTGCGCCACAAGGCGGAGCACCTCCAGCTCACGGCCGGTGAGCGGATCGGTGGTCGGCTGAAGCTTAGACGGGTGTGCGAGCTCGAACAGCACCTTACTGGCGACCGAAGGATCCAGCGAGGGCAGCCCGCGATAGACCTGCCGGATCGACTGGAGCAATTCGAGAGGGCCCGAGTCCTTCAGCAGATAGCCGAGCGCGCCGGCCTTGATGGCGGGAAATACCTTGTCATCGGCGACAAAACTGGTGAGCACGAGGACCCGCACCCTCTCGATCTGGGATGTAATCTGGCGGGTCGCCTCGATGCCGTCGATCTTGGGCATCACCAGGTCCATCAGCACGACATCGGGCCGCAACGCGTTGGCCTTCGCGACGGCCTCGGCACCGTCCGACGCCTCACCCACCACCTCGAAATCGGGCTCGGTGGCCAGCAGCGCGGCGATGCCCTTTCGGACGATGGCATGATCGTCCACAAGCAGTACACGGATCTTCTCCGCCATATGCGCTCCTTTCTTGCCGCTGAGCCGCGCGCTACGCCCGCGCTGCCTCCCCCGCCACCAGGCGCTCGATGAGATCGATTTCGGCCAGCCAGACGGCAGCGCTCGCGTCTGACGGCATGCGCCAGTCGCCCCGCGGGGACAGCGCCACCGATCCCACCTTCGGGCCGTCGGGCATGGCCGACCGCTTGAACTGCTGGCTGAAGAAACGGCGGTAGAACACGCGCAGCCACTTCACGATCGTTCCGGGCGCGTAGACGCCATCGAAGGCCTGCCTTGCGAGCGCGAACACCTTGCGCGGAGGAAAGCCGAAGCGAATCGCGTGATACAGGTAGAAGTCGCTCAGCTCGTAGGGCCCGATCGAATCCTCGGTCTTCTGCTCCAGCGCGCCGTCCTCGCCCAGCGGCAACAGCTCAGGCGAGATGGGGGTCGCGCTGATGTCGTGGAGCACGCGGGCAGCTTCCCCGTGGAACTCCTCGTCGGCGGCCCAATCTACCAGGTAGCGCACGAGCGTCTTGGGCACGCCCGCGCAGACGTGATACATCGACATGTGGTCGCCGTTGTACGTCGCCCAGCCCAGTGCGAGCTCCGAGAGATCGCCCGTGCCGACCACGAAACCGTTGATCTTGTTGGCCACGTCCATCAGAATCTGCGTTCGTTCCCGGGCCTGCGCGTTCTCATAGACCACATCGTGCACGTCCTCGTCATGCCCGATGTCTTTGAAATGCTGACGCACGACATCGGTGATGGGAATGGTGCGGAACGTGACGCCGAGCTCGAGCGCCAGCTTCTCCGCGTTGCTGCGAGTGCGGGCGGTCGTGCCGAATCCGGGCATCGTAATGGCCATGATGCCTTCATGTGGGAGGCCCGCCAGGTCGAAGGCACGCACGGTCGCCAGCAGTGCCAGGGTGGAGTCGAGCCCGCCCGACACGCCGATCGTCACGGTGCGGATGCCAGTGTGTCGCAGGCGCTTCGCCAGGCCGGTCGACTGGATGTCGAAGATCTCGCGGCAGTGCCGGGCTCGCTGCGACGGATTGGCAGGCACGAAGGGGAGGCGCGACAGGGTGGGCCGCAGGAAGCCGCCGGCAGGTGAGCTGTCCGCACCGGGAAGCTCGAACGCCACCCGGCGGTGTGGCCCGTCCGGCGCGGCCGAGCCGAAGGTATTGCTCCTCAGGCGCTCGCCCAGCAGCCGGTGCACGTCCACATCTGCGATCGCCATCTGCGTATCGAAGGAAAAACGCGCGGTCTCCGCCAGGATCACACCGTACTCTGCGATCATCGAATGGCCGGCCCAGACCAGGTCGGTCGTAGACTCGCCCGCCCCCGCGCCCGCATACACATAGGCGCCCTGGGTGCGAGCCGACTGTTGGCGCACGAGATCCCGGCGATACTCGGCCTTGCCCAGCAGCTCGTTGCTTGCGGATCCGTTGAGCAGAAGCGTCGCGCCGGCCAGGGCCTGGCTGCAGCTGGGCGGAACCGTGGCCCACAGGTCCTCGCAGATCTCGATGCCGACGGTCAGACCCGGCAGATTGCCGGCCTCGAAGAGAAGGTCGCGCCCGAAGGGAATCTCACGCCCGCCCAGAGACACAGCCGACGCGGTGCACTGGTCTGCCGGGGTGAACCAGCGCTCCTCGTAGAACTCGCCTGTGCTGGGCAGGAAGCTCTTCGGGACGATGCCCTGCACCTGGCCGCCGGCCAACAGCGCGGCGCAGTTGTACAGCCGGCCGTCGATCGCCAGGGGGAGCCCCACGACTGCCGCCACCTCTGCGTCAGCGGCCATCCCGGCGAGCCGCAGGAGGGCATCCCGCGCGGCCCCCAGGAGCAAGGGCTGGAAGAAGAGATCGCCGCACGAGTACGCCGTGATGCACAGCTCCGGCAGTAGCGCAAGGCGAGCCCCCGCGGCCGTCGCCTTCCGGAGCGCGTCGTCGATCCTCTCCACGTTGAACGACACATCTGCTACGCGCAGCTCCGGACTGATCGCCGCAACGCGAACGAAACCCAGGGATGATGGCGCAAGGAACAGGTCAGGCACGTCCATTTCATTCTCCGATCGGGTGCCGGCACGTTTCCTGCGATTGTAAACCAAGCGGGAGAGGAATGCCAGCCTGTGATATAATGCGGCAAATTCGCGAGCCTGTCGCCCGAACGAGGCTGCTACTTGAGACGAACCCATTGGACCCCACTGGCGTTGTGCCTGCTGACATGCCTGCTGATGACCGGGTGTGGGCAGGTCATCACGCGGGCGACGCCTGCACCTTCGAGCACACCGACCGTCGCGAGGGCAGTGCCGATTGCGGTCACCGCGCGGCCCACGGCCACGCCTGCGCCCTACACGCCCGCCCCCACCCCAACGCCGACGATCACGCCGACGCCGATCGTCTATCGGATCGCGTCAGGCGACAACCTGATGAAGATCGCCGAGAAGTTCGGCGTCAGTGTGGCGGGCATCCAGGATGCCAACGGCATCACGAACCCCCGCGCACTCCGGATCGGCCAGCAACTGATCATCCCGGCCGAGGAGGTTGAGGAAGCGCTCTCAGCCGCTCCGACTGCGGAGCCGACGCCACTTCCCTTCCTGGTGCAGAACGTCTCCTTCGTCAACACGCCGCTCGGGGGCCTGTGGTGCCTCGGCGAGGTCGAGAACGCCACCGGGGCGCACCTGGAGCAGGCAGGCGTCACCATCCGGCTGCTCGATGATGCAGGCCAGGTCCTGGCGGAGGAGCAGGTGTACGCCGGGCTCAGCCTGCTGCCGCCCGGAGCCAGGGCCCCCTTCGCAGTGCATTTCGCGGCGGCGCCCCGTTCCTTCGACAGCTACGAAGCCACGCCATGGAAGGGAATCCAGGGATACGTGGGCAGCTACTACCTCGATCTCGAGGTCATCGATGCGGAGGGCGCGGGCGAGCGCTACACGACCTACACGGTCACCGGCGCCATCGCGAACACCGGCCCGGAGGACGCCGTCGAGGTGAGCGTCACGGTCACGCTCTACGATGCCGTGGGCCGTGTCGTCGGAACGCGCCAGGCCGTGCCTGAGCACAATGTGATCCCGCGGGGCGGTCAGACGACCTTCACGGTCGAGCTCACCCCGGCCGGCGGTCCCGTGGCCAGCTTCAGCGCCGTGGCGCAGGGACGCAGGTTGCCGACGCCCACACCATAGCCCGACATGTACATCGCACGAGACGCCAACTGGCTGTATCGATTCCTGCAGCGTTGCCTGTGGGCTCTGTTTCATACCTTCACGCGCCTTCACATCAGCGGCCTCGAGCAGGTTCCCACCACCGGCGCGCTCATCGTGTGCCCGAACCACATCCACTCGCTGGACATCCCGCTCGTCGGGATGGCGGTGCCACGCTATGCCACCATCCTGGCAGCAGACAAATGGAAGGGCACGCCGGGCGGCTGGGTCATCGAGGTGATGACGCGGATCATCTACGTGGCGCGGGGCGAGCCAGATCGTGCGGCCCTGGCCGAGTGCCTGCGGATCCTGCGCGCGGGCAAGACCCTGGCAGTTGCACCCGAGGGCACGCGCAGTCGCCAGCCTGGCCTGCAGGAAGGCCACGACGGTGTCTCCTACCTGGCCAGCCGAACCGGCGCCCCGATTGTGCCGGTCGCAGTGTGGGGCCAGGAGAAGGCCTTCCATGCTTTGGCACGCTTTCGTCGGGCCGATGTGCACCTGTGCTTCGGGTCGCCGATCATCCTGCCCCCGGAAGCCGCACGCGCCCGCGGCGTCGAGCTGCATCGTTACACTGAAGGGGTGATGGTCAGCATCGCGACCATGATGCCGCCTGAGTATCGGGGAGTCTACGCACAACGGGCGCAGGCCGGCCTACAGGACGCCCCTTAGTCTGCGTCGAGGGCCCGCGCGAGATCGGCCCACTCGGTCAACGTAAGCGTCTCCGCGCGGCGCTTCGGGTCGACGCCCGCCGAAGAGAGCCAGGCCTCGACCGCCGCGGGCGCCATGCTCAGCCCGGCAGCCAGCGAGTTGCGCAGCTGCTTGCGCGGCTGGCAGAACCCTGCGCGCGCCACGGTGAAGAACCGGTCAGCCGCAATGTCGGCCGCGACGGGCGCGGGTCGCCGGTCCAGGCGCACCACGGCAGAATCCACCTTGGGGACAGGATGGAAGGCGCCTGCGGGCACCCGGGCCACGATCTGGCCGGTGCAGTAGAACTGCACGCCGAGCGCCAGCAGGCTCATGTGGGGCGGCTGTGCGACCATCCGCTCCGCAACTTCCCGCTGCACGGTGAGGACCAGCAGGTCAGGCGGCGCCGTGGCCTCGAGGAGATGGCGAATGGCCGCGCTGGTCACGTAGTAGGGAAGATTCGCCACGACCTTGTACTGGATACTGGATACTGGAGGCTGGGAGCTGAATGCTTCCTGAAGCAGCGCGGCGACGTCCACATCGAGGATGTCTGCATGGACGATCGTGACGTGCGGCCGGTCAGCGTAGCGCCGGCGCAGAAACGGGATCAGGCGATCGTCGAGCTCCACGGCAACGACGCGGCCTGCCTCTGCGGCGATCAGGTCGGTCAACACACCGGGGCCAGGTCCCACTTCCAGCACCAGGTCATCGGCGGTCAGCCCGGCTGCCGCCACGATGTGGGCGCGGTAGGCCGGGTCGACGAGGAAGTTCTGGCCCAGCCCCTTCTTCGGCCGGATCCCCAATGCGGCGAGTTGGCTCACCACCGAGGCCCCGGCCATTCAGCGGCCTCCCAGGCGCCGGCCCGGCGAAGACCGTCGACTCGAGGGCGCGGCCCCTTCCCCGCCGGCCACGGTGAACCCGCAGCGCACGTTACTCCTCGTCCAGCTTGAGGATCGTCATGAAGGCTTCCTGTGGGATTTCCACGGAGCCGATCATCTTCATGCGCCTCTTCCCGGCCTTCTGCTTCTCCAGCAGCTTGCGCTTCCGCGTGATATCGCCGCCGTAGCACTTGGCGAGAACATCCTTGCGCATCGCCTTGACGTTGGCCCGGCTGACGATCTTCGTGCCCACGGCCGCCTGGATCGGCACATCGAACTGCTGGCGGGGAATGACGTCCTTCAGCTTGCTGACCAGCTTCATGCCTTTTATGTAAACCTGATCGCGGTGGACGATCATGCTCAAGGCATCGACGGACTCCTTGTTGACCAGGACGTCGAGCCGCACCATGTCGGCCGGCCGGTACCCGTGGAAGTGATAGTCGAGGCTCGCATAGCCGCGCGTGCGCGCCTTGAGGTCATTGTAGAAGTCCGTGAGGATCTCGATGAGCGGGATATGGTAGCTGAGCAGCACGCGCCGCTGATCGAGGTACTCCTGGGCCACGAACTCGCCGCGCCGGGAGGTGACCAGGTCCATCACCTGGCCGATGTACTCCGTCGGCGTGAAGACATCGATCTTCACCCACGGCTCGCGGATCTCCACGATCTCGGTGGGGTCGGGCAGCTCGACCGGGCTGTCGACGATCACCTCTTCGCCGTCGGTCTTGGTCACCTCGTATTCGACGCTCGGTGCGGTGAACACCAGGTCGAGGTCATACTCCCGCTCCAGGCGCTCCTGGATGATCTCCATGTGGAAGAGGCCCAGAAACCCGCAGCGAAAGCCGTAGCCCAGCGCCTGGCTCGTCTCCGGTTCATAGCTGAGCGACGCATCGTTGAGCTGCAGCTTGGCCAGCGCATCCCGGAGGGCCAGGTAGTCAGCCGCATCGCTCGGGTACACCGAAGCAAAGACCATGGCCTTCATGGGCTTGTAGCCCGGCAGCGGCGCCTGGGCAGGATTCGTGTTCCAGGTCAGTGTGTCGCCCACCCTGACGTCGGCCACATTCTTGAGGCCGGAGGCCAGGTAACCTACCTCCCCCGCGTTGAGCTTGCCGGTGGGCCGCATCTCCGGTGCGAAGACGCCGATCTCCAACGGATCGAGGACCATCCCGGTCGACATCAGGCGCAGTGGCTGGCCGGTCGTGATGCTGCCATCGACCACCCTCACGTAGGCCACGGCACCCTTGTAGGAATCATAGTGACTGTCGAAGATGAGCGCCCGCAGCGGCTGGCCCAGCTGACCCCTGGGCGGCGGAACCTGGTGCACCACGGCTTCCAGCAGCGCCTCGACGTTGGTGCCCGCCTTCGCTGAGATCCGCAGCACCGAGTTGGCCGGCGTTCCCATCACCTGTTCGATCTCCTCCGCCACGGCCTGGGGCTGTGCCGAGACGAGGTCGATCTTGTTGACCACCGGGATCACCTCGAGGTCGTTCTCCATCGCCAGGTACAGGTTCGCCAGTGTCTGCGCCTCGATTCCCTGGGAGGCGTCCACCACCAGGACCGCGCCCTCGCAGGCCTGGAGCGCGCGGCTGACCTCGTAGGCGAAGTCAACGTGGCCGGGCGTGTCGATCAGGTTGAGCTCATAGGTCTCGCCGTCATTCGCATGGTAAGTCATCCGGACGGCAGACGCCTTGATCGTGACGCCCTTCTCCCGCTCCAGGTCCATGGTGTCCAGCACCTGGGCCACCATGTCGCGTTCCGCGATGGTGCCGGTCACCTGCAGCAGCCGGTCGGCCAAGGTCGACTTGCCGTGGTCGATGTGGGCAATAATGCAGAAGTTGCGAATGAACTGCTGATCCATCTTCCCTCAATCACACTGAATGACACAT
>CAZMIS010000037.1:0-17843 GCA_964566325.1 uncultured Anaerolineales bacterium | reverse complement strand
CCCGCAGGCATGTGCCTCGGCCAGGTCGCCCGCGAACACCCCGGTGATCTCCTTGTGCTTGTTGAGCGTCACGTTGCAGAGGAAGCTGCTGCCGGCCCGAGCGGCGACCTCCCGGATCTCGTCGAGGATCGGGTTGCCGTCGGTGACGCCGTAGGTGGCCCGCGGATGGGCGATCATCCCCGCATCGTGGTTGCCCAGCACGGTCTCCTGCCCCGCCATCCCCGGCATGAGCGCCTTGCCCCCGCCCGAGAAGCCCGCGAAGAAGTGCGGCTCGATGAAGCCGGTCAGAATCCGCGCGTCGCACGCCAGCACCTCCCGGTTCAGCCAGATGTCGTGGCCGCCCGAGCTGCGCCCGATGTAGGCCTGGGTGCTGCGGTCGAACGCATCGTTCTGCACGATGCGATATGAGCCGACCACGTCGTCGCCGAGCATGGTCCGCAGCTCCGCGTCCGTATTGGGCCTGTGCGTGCCCAGCGCGTTGAAGAGGACGATCTCGGCGGAGGAGCAGCCGCGCAGGGCCTCGAGCACGGGGGGGATCAGCACGTGGTTGGGCGTCGGCCGGGTGATGTCGCTGAACACGACGCCGATGCGCCTTGCGCCGGCCACGTACTCCGCCAGGGTCGGGCCTCCGATGGGCGCGGCGAGCGCCTCGCGGATGGCCTCGGCCGGCCAGACCAGGCCCGGAACGAAGCGCGGCTCCACCACGGTGACTTCCAGGTCGTCCGGCAGTTCGACGTCTAATCCCTGTTTCCCATATGCCAGCGTGACGATCATCGGTGTCTCCTCTCCGCCGCGCGCTGCAGCGGCGCGCGTGGTCGCGTGGATTGTAGCAGCGGGGGTCTCTTGCGGCAAAGCGCACACACGGGACGGACGGCCGAACGCCGAACCACCGCCCAGACGTCAACGTCCTGGCTGCCCAGCATGGCCCCGTGAACGGGGCCAACGACAAGCAAAGCACCTGGTTTAGCCCGCTTGAGCGGGCGCAGCATGATAGCCCGGCGGCTTTAGCGCCGGGCGGTCTGCCGGATGCTGCACCCCATTGCGCGGCACCCGGTTCCGGGCTATACTGCGGCTACCATCGACGAGGGAGGCGCACATCATGGCCCAGATCAGGCACATTCGCAAGGTCATCAAGGCCCGGCCGACAACCGAGGGCGCGGGCGTTCATCTCAACAGGGTCATCGGCTTCGGCGATCCCGAGCTGACCGACCCCTTCCTCCTGCTGGACGACTTCCGCTCCGACACGCCGGAGCACTACCGCAAGGGTTTCCCCTGGCATCCCCATCGCGGCATCGAGACGATCACGTACGTGACGGCAGGCGAGGTCGAGCACCGCGACAGCACGGGCAACCGGGGCGTCATCGCGGCCGGCGACGTGCAGTGGATGACCGCGGGCAACGGCATCCAGCACCAGGAGATGCCCGCGGGCGACAGCCTGGGACGGATGCACGGCTTCCAGCTCTGGGCGAACCTGCCCGCCTCGCACAAGATGATGGATCCGCGCTACCAGGGCATCACCGCGGACGAGATCCCGGAGGTCACCGACGCCGGAGGCAGCCGGATCAAGATCATCTGCGGCGAGGTGAACGGCGTGCGCGGCCCGGTGCAGGACATCGTCACCGATCCCGAATACCTGGACGTGACCGTCCCGGCCGGCGCGACCTTCACGCGGCCCACCCCGGCCGGCCACACCGTCTTCGCGTACGTGATCGACGGCCGCGGCATCTTCTGTGACCAGAAAGACCCTTACAGCTATGAGGTCGAGGGCGCCAACTACTTCGACATGGAGCGCGATCCCTTGATCGGCAACCGCCACCTCGTGCTCTTCGGTGACGGCGACCAGGTCGTGGTCCGGGCGGAGCAGGAACCCGTGCGCTTCCTGCTCATCTCGGGCAAGCCGATCCGGGAGCCGGTGGCCTGGTACGGCCCGATCGTGATGAACACGCGCGAGGAACTGCAGACCGCGTTCGAGGAGCTGCGGGCCGGCACGTTCATCAAGAGCCGCGGCCGGTAGGGGCGAGGCGAAACCACAGCGCGATCCATGAGCCCGGGGCCGGCGCGTCATGCGCCGGCCTTGTCGCGCTCAGTCCGGGTCGCCTCCCGCACGCCGGGGCTGGACCACCGCGGCCGCGCCGGCCAGGCCCAGCACCAGCGCCAGCACGGCCGTGATCCAGAACATCGTCGGAATGCCCAGGTGCTCGGCCAGCATGCCGGAGAACCACGGACCCACGAAGGTGCCCACCGCATAGGTCGACTGGTGCAGACCCAGGGCAGACGAGCGCTCCGCGTCCGAGACGCGGGCCAGGGCGACGCCCATCAGTACGGGATAGCCGAGCCCGATGCCCACCCCGATCAGCATCGCCGACGCCATCAGCCAGGGCAGCCCGGGACCGAGCGCAGCGCATGCCGCACCCGCGGCCAGCGCTGCGACCTCCACGTAGACGAGCAACTGGATGCGAAAACGCCGCACCAGCCGCGTGTTCGCGAACAGCGTGGCCGTATAGACGAGGAGATGTAGCGAGGTGATCAGGCTGATGGCATGGTCGTCGATGCCGGCGCGCGCGGCCGCAACCGGAATGAACCCGACCACGACTCCCTGGTAGACATACTGCCCCAGCCCGTTGAGCAGCGCGGGCACGAGAAGGTCGCGACGGACCGCCAGTCGCATGAGGTCCGGGAGGTTGGGCGCCTTGCGCGGCAGGCGCTCCTCGGGGATCAGCAGTGCGATGGCGGCCGCGAGGCCCGCGCTGCCCGCAGAGACCGCGAACGCCAGAGGGTAGCCGCCGATGCTGTTGAGAAGGCCCGTGACGCTGGTTGCGCCGATGCTGGCGACGGCTGTCACCAGGGTAAGGATGGTCGTCGCGCGGATGGCCTCATCGCGCGGGAAGAAAGAGCTGAAGATGACGACCAGCGGCACCCACGCGCCTGCGGCCACGCCGGTCAGTGCGCGTCCGGCCAGCAGCACACTCGCGGAGCGCGCGGTCCCCATCATCAATGCGCCGGCCGCCGCGAGCGCCAGCCCGGCAACGATGAACGGCTTGCGCCGTCCCAGCCAGTCCGCGGCCAGGCCCGTGGGCAGACGCGCGAACGCCTGCCACAGGCCATACATGGAGAGGATCACGCCGACGACCGCCAGGTTGGCGGTGAGGGTGCCCGCGTAGGCCGGCAGCGTCGGCACATAGACGTAGAGCGCCGCGTAGAACAGCAGCGTCACCGCCATGATCATGGTGGGCGCGAGCCGTTGTCGTCGTGATGGAGTCATGGTCCGGGACACCGATGCGGTTCAAGATGCGGGCGGCGTCATGGGGACGGGAGCTGCAGGGTCCTCACCGGCCCCCTGCGTTGGGAAGTGTCGCGCTCGCAGCCGACAATGCTTCTTGCGGCCCGGCCTTCCCCATGCTATGCTTGCCATCCAGATGGCATCCGCGACGCCCAGGAGGATGATAGCATGAAAGTCCAGAACAAGGTTATTGTGGTGACAGGTGGTGGGAACGGCATCGGCCGCGAGTTGGTGCTCGGCCTGCTGGCCAGGGGCGCTACCGTCGCTGCGGCCGACATGAACGAGGCCGCATTGCAGGAGACGGTCAAGGTAGCCGGGCCGAACAGCGCCCGCCTATCGACGCACATCGTGAACGTCACGAACCGGGAGGCCGTCGAGGCGCTGCCGGAAAAGGTCATCGCGGCCCACGGTGCGGTCGACGGGCTGATCAACAATGCCGGCATCATCCAGCCGTTCGTCCGCGTTAAGGATCTGGATTACGCTGCGATCGAGCGGGTGATGAACGTCAACTTCTACGGCACGTTGTACATGACGAAGACGTTTCTGCCCCACCTGTTGGCCCGGCCCGAGGCGCACATCGCCAACGTCTCCAGCATGGGCGGGTTCCTGCCCGTGCCCGGGCAGACCATCTACGGGGCCGCGAAGGCCGCGGTCAAGCTCTTCACGGAGGGCCTGCACTCCGAGCTGTCGAACACCAACGTCAAAGTGACGGTCATCTTCCCCGGTGCGGTCGGCACCAACATCGCCGCGCACTCCGGCGTCACCGCCAGCCATGCCGCGCAGCAGAACAGCGGCAAGCAGGCCATCAAGCCGCTGGAGCCCAGCGAGGCCGCCCGGATCATGCTCGACGGCATCGAGCGAAACCAGTACCGCGTGATGGTCGGGCCGGACTCCCGGATGTTGGACCTGGTGTACCGGTTCAACGCGCCGTTCGCGGCCCGGTTCATCTCGAAGCAGATGGCCGCGCTGCTGGCGGAATAGGGCGCCTGACACGGAGTTCCTACAGGATGAGCGACGAGACCATCATCTGCGAGGACTGTGGCCGAAGCTTCATCTGGAGCTCGGAGGACCAGCGATACTACCGGGAGCGCAACTTCGCGCGGCCGAAGCGCTGCAAGTCGTGCCGGGAGCGGCGGAAAGCCGGCAGCCGGCAGGGCATGCAGGGCTGGAACTCAGCCCCATCTGCGGCTTCCCCCTCACCGGCCAGGAAACCAGTCGAACCCCAGCGCAGCACGCGCCCCGCGGCGCCAAACGCACCGGCGCTTCCCGCCTGGATGCGGCGCGCGGACGTCCGCTTCGCGGCGGTGACGGTCGCCGCTGCCTGGGTCCTGGCAGCACTGCTGTTCCTGGGGCTTGAGCTGGACGCAATGTTGTCCTGGCTGATCGGCGTCAACCTGGCGACCTTCGCCGCATACGTCTATGACAAGCTGATCGCGGGTTCGGGAATGACGCGGGTGCCGGAGAGGGTGTTGTTGTTCCAGGTGGCGATCGGCGGCGGCCTGGGTGCGTGGATCGGGATGCAGCGGTGGCATCACAAGACCGGGCCGAAGAAAGCCGGGTTCCGGCTCCGGCTCTGGGGGATCGTGGCCGCTCAGGCAGTGTTGCTTGCGGTGTACTTCTTCGTCCTGAGGCCGTAGCGCGAACTGAGGCGCGCCGTCGCATGGCAGCGGCGCGCCGTGGACCGCCGAGGTCGGGGACCGGCAGAATTTCACTCCGTCGCGGGCGCCGGCATGTCGATCACGGCGGGAGCGTGCCCGGCATGGACCAGGAAGTCATCGACGATGCGCCGCGTCTTCACCTTCATGTACCCGGTCGTGGTCCCGTCGCTGCATCCGTACCACTCATCCCGAACCACATCCCGGTCGAAGACAACCTGCACACGGTGGTCCGTATCCATCAGCACGCCGAACACCGTGGCCGCGCCGATGGTCACGCCCAGCATGCTCTCCATCAGCTCGGCCGGGGCAAAGGACACGCGGGCGATGCCGAGCGCGTTGCTGAACTCCCTGGCGTTGAAGGGCTTGTCAGCCGTGGTGACGTACAGATAAAACGCCGTCCTCTGCCTGTTGCAGAGGAACAGCGTCTTCACCATCTGCATGTCCAGCACGTGATTGATCGGGGTGCAGTCCTCCATCGTGACCGTCTCGTCCGTCTCGACGCGCTGGAAGGGGATCTGCAGCTCCGCCAGCGATGCGTAGGTCATCGCCTGCAGCGGCGACCTGTAGCTCTCCGGCGCCCCCTGCATGATCTCGCTCACGAAGGACATCGTCCTGCACCCCTCTCCTGCTAGGGTTGCCGGCGTGGGCAACGTCATAGCGGGCATCCCTGTCTCGCGGCCGCGGCTACGCCCCCAGCGCGTCGCGCATCGCGCGGATGTGCTCGGGGGTGCTGCCGCAGCACGCGCCGATCACGTTGACTCCCAGGTCGCGCATCTTCAGCGCATATTCGGCCATCACCTCGGGCGTGCCGTCGTAGTGGATCTGCTTCTCCTCCCACTTGGGCAGGCCCGCGTTCGACTGCGCAACGAGGTACACCCCCTCCGGCTTGACCGCGGCCAGGTCGGTCACGATGCGCTCGATCTCCGCCGGCCCGTTGCCGCAGTTCGCGCCGATCACGGTCAGGCCCAGCTCGTGCAGCGCCTTCATCGCCTGGCCGGGCTTGACGCCCATCATGGTGCGGAAGTGGGTGTCGAACGTCATGGTGGCCGCGATGGGCAGGTCCGTGACGGAGCGAATGCCCTCCACCGCGGCCTGCACCTCCTCCAGCGCGCTCATGGTCTCGATGAGGAAGAAGTCCACCCCGCCCTCGACCAGCGCGCCCGCCTGCTCCGCGAACGCGGCGCGGACGTCGTCGGGCTGCGTCGTGCCCAGGGGGAAGAGGATCTCCCCGGTCGGACCGATGTCGCCTGCGACGAGCACCTCGTGGTCCGCTGCATCCGCAACCTGCCGCGCGAGCCGCGCGCCGGCCACGTTGAGGTCGCGCACGCGATTCTCGTTCCCGTGCAGCGCCAGCCGGAAGCGGGTGCCGCCGAAGGTGTTGGTCGTGATGATCTGGCTGCCGGCCTCGACGTAGGCCCGGTGGATGCCCAGGAGCACGTCCGGCCGCTCCAGGTTCCAGGCCTCGGGCGAGCCGCCGCCTTCCAGGCCCGCGGCATGCAACATGGTGCCCATTGCGCCGTCACCGATCACGAGGCTCCGGTGGCGCGCCAGAAAGTCGAGCAATCTATCCACGGTGAACCCCCTTCTGCTGCACGAGCGCCCGTGCGGCCTGCACGGCCTCGGCTGCGTCCTTGCAGTATGCATCCGCGCGGATGTCTTCGGCAAACGCGGCGTTGAGCGGCGCGCCGCCCACCAGCACGGTGAACCGGTCGCGCAGGCCGTCCGCCTCCAGCCGCTCGATGACCTTCGCCATGTACGGCATGGTGGTGGTGAGCAGGGCCGACATGCCGAGGATGTCGGCGTTCACCTCGAGCAGCTTCGCGACGAACTTGTCCGCGTCGACGTTGACGCCCAGGTTGTGCACCTCGAACCCCGCGCCCTCCCACATCATGGCCACCAGGTTCTTGCCGATGTCGTGGATGTCCCCGCGCACCGTGCCGATGACGGCCACGCCGATCTTCTCCACCCCGGTCTCCGTAAGCAAGGGACGCAGGATCTCCATCGCGGCCTTCATCGCGGCGGCCGCGCGCAGCACCTCGGGCACGAACAGGATGCCCGCGCCGAAGTCCTGGCCGACGACATCCATCCCGGCCACCAGGCCGTGGGCCAGCACGTTGGCGGGCGACTGGCCCCACGCCAGCGCCTGCTCTGTCCCCCCCACCACCGCGTCGGTGATGCCGTCGTACAGGTCATCCTGCATGTTACGGTAATGGTGCTGCACCTCTGCGGGCAGGCTATCGAACGCGTCTTCCATGAGACTCCCTATGGTTGTGATGTGATGGCCTGGAGCGGGCTCATGCCCCTTCAGGCGTGTCCGCGGGCCGCGGCCGGCGGTTGCGGCGGGTGAACACGTCCGACACCCCGCGCGCGCGGCGCCGCGCGGTGGCGGCGGCCAGGATCTCCGCCAGGTGCGGGAATGCGTCGGACGCGTGCGGCAGGGGCATCGCGCCCACGAACGCATCCTGGAAGTCCGCCTCCATGGCGATGCCGATGTAGTTGGTCCAGCGCGCCAGGCGCCGGGCCTCCTCGCGCTCCGCCTTGTTGAGCATCGCGATGCGCGCGCCGTCGCCGGCCGAGTTACCCACGGTGAGCACCCGCGCCAGGTCGCAGTCGGGGATCATGCCAAGGACCATCGCGTGCACCGGGTCGATGTAGCTGCCGAATGCGCCGGCCAGCAGGACGCGATCGACCCGGTCGATGCCCATCCGGTTCATCAGGAGGCGGGAGCCCGAGTAAAGCGCGGCCTTGCCCAGCTGGATGTTGCGCACGTCGTCGCTCGTCACCACGATCGCGCGGCCCGTGCTCGACTCGTGGGGCCAGGCAATCACGTACTCCGCCTTCGGGCCGTTCCAGAGCAGCCGCCCGTGTGAGATCTCGGGTGCGAAGCGGCCGTCGGGCGCAAGCACGCCCGCCATGAAGAGCTCGGCCACGGCCTCGATGATGCCCGACCCGCAGATGCCCGCGGCCAGGATCGGGGCACTGCCGGCCTGCCTCCCCTTCTTCCGCCGTTCTCCGCCCTCTTCTTCCGTCTTCGGCCTTCCGTCTTCCGTCTCGTCGTCCCACGTGTCGTTCCACGCGTCGCGGCCGATCACCTTGAAGCGGCACTCGAGTGTCTCGCCGTCGATGCGCACCCGCTCGATCGCGCCGGGTGCGGCGCGCATGCCGTGGCGGATCTGCGCGCCCTCGAACGCGGGGCCGGTCGGGCTGGAAGCGGAGAAGAGCCGCTCCGAATTGCCCAGCAGGATCTCGCCGTTGGTGCCGACGTCGATGATGAGCCACACCTCGTCCGCGGGCGCCTTGTCCGGCTCCTCCGCCAGGATGACGCCGACGTTGTCCGCGCCCACATGGCCGGCCTCGAGGGGCAGGACATGCGCCTGCGCGCCCGGCGCCAGCCGAAGGCCGAGATCGCGCGCCTTGATGTCGACCGCGTCGCTGATCGCGGGGCCGAAGGGCGACTGCCCCAGCTCGACCGGCGGGATGTCCAGCAGGATGTGGTGCATCACGCTGTTCGCAACCAGGACGATGTCGGTGATGGCGTCCGCTGTGATCCCCGCCTCGGCCGCGGCCTCGGCCGCCAGCTCGTTCAACGCGTCGATGATGGCGTTATGTAACGTGGCCAGCCCTGCGTCGCCGTTCATATCGCAGTAGCTCACCCGGCTCATCAGGTCCTCGCCGTAGGCCACCTGGGGATTCATTCGGGAGGCGGTGGCCAATACCGCTCCCGTGCGCAGGTCGCACAGGTGCATGGCAACGGTAGTCGTGCCGATATCGACCGCCAGGCCGTACGCCTCCTCCACGTAGCCCGGCTGCACGCGCACCGCCTCGCGGTCCTGCCACACCGTGACCGTGACCTTCCAGTCGCCCTCGCGGATCGTCTGCTGGATCCCGCCGAGGAGCACCGGGTCGAGCCGCACGTCCTTCAGCCCGAACCGCAGATCGAGCTCCGCCGCGACGCGATCCCAGTCGCCCAACTGGTGCTCCAGGGTGGGCGGCTCGACCTCGACGTAATAGAGGCGGATGGCGGGATCGATGACGATGGCGCGCTCCGTCACGGCCTTGCGCACCACCTGTTTGCGCGCCTGGCTCTCCTCGGGCACGAACAGCGCCAGGTCGCCACGCACCTCGCACGCGCACGCGAGCCGGCGTCCGGGCAGCGGCGGATTCTTCGCCCAATAATGGGTCTCGCGGCCGTCGGGCGTAGTGAGGTGCCCGGCGCTGGAGATGATCCCGTGCTTGGGGAAAGTCCCCTCCTCCACGGTCACCTGGCACTTGCCGCACGTCTGGCGGCCGTTACAGATCGATTCGATTTCGACGCCCAGGCTGCGCGCGGCGTCCAGGAGGTTGGCGCCGTCGGGGACTTCGCCCTGGCGGCCGGACGGCTGGAACACGATACGGTGGGTTTCGGATGGCATGGCAACTCGTCAGCTGTATGTTGATCGACAATCCAACGATTCTACGACAGATGTCAGCCTGGCACAAACCGCGCAGCGGCTGGCCGGCGCGGCGGGGCAACTTGCCGCTCAGCCCCGGCGTCGCGTATAATCCCCGACCAGGAGTGGCCCCATTGAAGATCCTGTTTGTGCTGAAGCAACTCGACTATGAGCCGATCGGGCTCCTGCAGCTCTCCGCGCTCCTGAAGGAGAACGGCCACGACGTGCGCCTGTCGGTGGCTGCAACCGAAGATCCCGTTACGGCCGTGCAGGCGTGGCGGCCCGACATCCTGGCCTACAGCGTGTGGACGGGCGGCCAGCGCTACTACATGGCGCTCAATCGCCGGCTGCGCGAGCACACGCAGGCCGTGTCCGTCTTCGGCGGGCCGCACGCCACCTTCTTCCCCGAGATGATCGAGGAGGACGACCTGGTCGACGGCGTCTGCGTGGGCGAGGGGGAGGGTGCGCTGCTCGACCTGGCCAATGCGTTGCAGAGCGGGACGCCCTACTACGACCTGCCCAACTGGTGGTTCCGCGTCCGCAACGGGGGCAACCCCGGGGGTGTGGCCGAGATCGTGCGCAACTCCGTCCGCCCCGCGATCCGCGACATGAACGCCCTGCCCATGCCCGACCGCGGCCTGATCTTCGACCAGGACGCAGGGCTGCGGGACAGCCCCATCAAGCACTTCATCACGGGCCGCGGCTGCCCCTACGACTGCTCCTATTGCTTCAACCATGCCTGGGCCGAGATCTACAAGGACGACGGCCGCCGCGTGCGCAGGCGCAGCGTCGACCTGGTGCTGGAGGAGATCGCGCAGGTTCGCGAGCGCTGGCCCCTCAGATTCGTGGTGTTCCTGGACGACACCTTCACGCTGCAGAAGGGGTGGCTGGCCGAATTCACGGAGAAGTACCCGCAGAAGATCGGCCTGCCGTTCTTCTGCAACGTCCGCGTGAACCTGGTGACGCCTGCGCTGGCGCGGCAACTGCGGGAGGCGGGCTGCGTCAGCGTCGGGATGGGCATCGAGACGGCCGACGACACGCTGCGCAACGAGATCCTCAAGCGCAACATGTCGCGCGGGCAGATCATCGAGGCGTGCCGGACGCTGCGCGACGCCGGGATCTGGGTGTTGACGACCAACATGATCGGCCTGCCCGGCGGCAGCCTGGCGAAGGACATCGAAACGCTCGAGCTGAACGCAGCGTGCCGGCCCGCGTTCGCCAATGCGTTCCTTTTTCAGCCCTACCCCCGCACCGAGCTGGGCGAGTATGCCGCGCGGCTGGGCCTGCTGGAGGGCGACGTCAACACGATCGGCGCGTCGGCCTGGAACAACTCGATCATCAAGATGGCCCCCCAGGAGAAGCGCAGGGTCGAGAACCTGCAGAAGCTGTTCGCCATCACGGTGGAATTCCCCCGGTTGCTCCCCCTCACCCGGCGGCTGCTGGACCTGCCGCCCGCGGCCGGCCCCCTGCTGTGGCTGGTGCACAAGCTGTGGAAGGGCTACACGATCCAGAAGCGCGTGCACCCCGTGCGGTTCACCGCGCGCGAGTACCTGGCCATGGTGCGCAAGTACCTGAAGCTGGAATAGGGGCGGCTGCGGCCGCCTGGGCGGCGCGGCAGCCTGGCGGCGCGGCAGCATGGGGGTGCGCGACAACTTGCCGCGCACCCCATCCTGCCCTATAATCCCTCACACAGGCCGCAAGCGCGGCACAACCGTCATTCAGGAGTCGTCGTGCACACCATCCTTCGTTCGCGAACGGGCGTCGAGGTCACCATCGGCCCGGACCAGCCCTTCGTCATCATCGGCGAGCGCATCAACCCCACGGGGCGCAAGGCGCTGGCCGCAGAGCTGCTCGCGGGCAACTTCGCGCGCGTGAAGGCCGACGCGGTGGCCCAGGTGCAGGCAGGGGCGACCGTGCTGGACGTGAACGCGGGGCTCGGCGTGGCGAACGCGCACGAGCTGGAGCCCGAGGTGATGGTCGCGGCCATCGAGGCGGTCCAGTCGGTGGTGGACGTGCCCCTGTGCATCGACTCGTCCGTGCCCGGCGCGCTGATCGCGGGCGTCAAGGCTGCGGGCGGCCGGCCGCTGATCAACTCGGTGACGGGAGAAGCCGAGCGTATGGCGACGGTGTTTCCCCTCGTGGCCGAACACGGCTGCGCGGTCATCGCCATCTCCAACGACGAGTCGGGCATCAGCATGGACCCGCGGGTCCGCTTCCAGGTGGCACGGCGCATCGTCGAGGAGGCCGCGCGCTACGGCATCCCGCGCGCGGACATCCTGATCGACCCGCTGGTCATGCCGGCCGGTGCGGTGCACGCGGCGGGGAGGGCCGTGCTCGACCTCCTGCGCTGGATCGGCGATGAGCTGGGGTGCAACACCGTGTGCGGCGCGAGCAACGTGTCGTTCGGCCTGCCCGACCGCGAGGCCATCAACGCGGCCTTCCTGCCCATGCTGATCGCGGGCGGCATGACGAGCGCGATCACCAACCCGCTCAGGCCGGAGCTGCGCAAGGCCGTGATGGCCGCGGACCTGCTGGTGGGCAACGATCCCGACTGCCTGCGCTGGCTCAGGTACCAGCGCCAGCTCGCGCGCTCCGCGCCGCAGGCCGGGGCCGCCGTGCCGGTCGGGCCGGCGCCGGCCGCTGATCCGGCCGCGGACCGCGAGGCCCGCCGCGCCGCTCGCCGCGCCGAACGCGACGCCAGCGCCGGATGAGGTCAGACGTGAATCACAGATTCGCAATTTTCAATTTTCAATCTTCAATCTTCAATTCGTACTCGTCGTCAAGGAGTCTTTCATGAACCCAGTCCTGCTGAAGCTCGGCCCATTCCAGGTGCACTGGTACGGCCTGCTCATCGTTACGGGCGCGGTGGTGGCCGCATGGTTGTCCACCAAGGAAGCCAGGCGGCGCGGGGAAGACCCGGAGCACGTCTGGAACCTGCTCACCTGGTGTCTCATCCTGGGCATCATCGGGGCCAGGCTCTATCACGTCTTCTCGACGCCGACGGGCAACTTCGCCGGGTGGGCCTACTATCGCGAGAACCCCATCGAGATCATCAAGTTCTGGGACGGCGGATTCCGCGGCCTGGGCATCTACGGCGGGGTCGCGGGCGGCGTGCTGGCCGTCTTCCTCTACGCGTGGCGCTACAAGCTATCGCTGCTCCGCTGGCTGGACATCCCCACGCCCGGCCTGCTCGTCGCACAGGCCGTCGGCCGCATGGGCAACCGGGTCAACCAGGAGCTCTACGGCCCCGCCACCGACCAGTCCTGGGCGTTCAAGATCGATCCGCGCTTCCCGTGCCAGGAGCCAGCCGGCTCGCCCAACGCCTGCGGCCTGGCCGACCGGCTGACCCCGGAGGCGACGCAGTGGTACGCGAACAACGGCTTCCATCCGACGTTCTACTATGAGGCGCTGTGGAACATCGCGGGCTTCCTGATCCTCTGGTTCGGCGGCCGCGCGTTGGCGCGCAAGCTGCGCGACGGCGACGTCTTCCTCTCCTACATGGTCTGGTACGGCGCCGGCCGCTTCTGGGTCGAGATGTTCCGGCCCGACGCATGGCGGATGGGCACGCTGGCCACCGCGCAGTGGATCGGGCTGGGCATGGTGGTCGCGGGCATCGCGGGCATCGTGATCAACCACCTGCGCCCGCGGCGCGCAACGCCCGAGCCGGTCGCCGTGGAAAGCGCGGACGCGGACGCCGCCTAGCGAGCGCGTGGCCGCCCATCGGGGGCCACCTCAGGGCGCCAGCTCATCCCCGGGGATGGGTTGGCGCCCTTTCTTACAGACGTCGACGCCATTTTTATGCTAAAAGATACATTAGGAGGATGAGCATGTCCACGACCATTACGCTGAGCATTCCAAACATCTCGTGCCATCATTGCACGAACAGCATCGTACGCGAGACCAAAGACCTCGCGGGCGTTGAAGACGTCCAGGCCGACGTGCAGAGCAAGACCGCCACGTTCACCCTGGCCAGCGAGGCCGACCTGGACCTCGTGCGCGAGACCCTGGCGGAGATCGGTTACCCTGCGGCGAATTGAACAGCGCCGCATTGGCACAACATGGCTGACACCAGGCAAATCACGCTGCCCATCACGGGCATGACGTGCGCGAACTGCTCCGCGACGATCGAGCGCAACCTTAAGAAGATGCCGGGCATCTCCGAGGCCGCGGTCAACTACGCGACGGAGAAGGCCACGGTGGCGTTCGACCCGCAACAGGTCGGGGAGTCGCAGATGCGCGACCTCATCCTGGACCTGGGCTACGGCGTCGCGGCCGGCAAGATCGAGATCCCCATCAGCGGCATGACGTGCGCCAACTGCGCCGCGACCATCGAGCGCAACCTCAGGAAGATGCCGGGCGTCGTCGACGCGAACGTCAACTACGCCACGGAGCGCGCGACGGTCGAGTTCATCCCCACCCTGGTCGACTACGCGGCCATCAGGCAGAAGATCGTCGACGTCGGGTACGGCGTCATCGAGGCCGCGGCCGGCGAGCGGCCGGTCGACGTGGAGGGCGAGGCGCGTGCGCGGGAGATCGCGCAGCAGCGCCGCATGCTGCTGGTGGGCATCGTCCTGACGGTGCCGGTTTTCTTCCTCGGCATGGCGACCATGCTGGGCCTGCTGCCGCACGCGGACTGGACGAAGTGGGCCATGTTCCTGCTCGCGACCCCCGTGCAGTTCTACGTGGGCTCGCAGTACTACGTCGGCGCGTACAAGGCGCTGAAGAACGGCAGCGCCAACATGGACGTGCTGATCGCGCTCGGTTCGTCGGCGGCCTACTTCTACAGCGTCGCGGTGCTGCTCTTCCCCGCCGCGCTCGGCCACGTGGTTTATTTCGAGACGTCCGCGCTCATCATCACGCTGATCAAGGTCGGCAAATACCTCGAGGCGCTGGCCAAGGGGCGCACCAGCGCGGCCATCAAGGCGCTGATGGGGCTCCAGCCGAAGACCGCGCGCGTGCTGCGCGACGGCGTCGAGGTCGACGTGCCGGTCGACGAGGTGCGGCCGGGCGACAACGTGATCGTGCGGCCGGGCGAGAAGCTGCCCGTGGACGGGATCGTGCTGGAGGGTCGCTCGTCGGTGGACGAGTCGATGTTGACAGGCGAGAGCCTGCCGGTGGACAAGCGGCCCGGCAGCGAGGTCATCGGCGCAACGATCAACAAGTCGGGCCTGCTCACCGTGCAGGCGACGAAAGTGGGCGCCGAGAGCGCGCTGGCCCAGATCGTCCGCCTCGTCGAGGACGCGCAGGGCTCCAAGGCGCCCATCCAGGCGCTCGCGGATCGCGTGTCGGGCATCTTCGTGCCCATCGTGATCGCCATCGCGGTGCTGACCTTCCTGGGCTGGTACTTAGCCGGCAACGCCGGGTTCACGGCGGCAATGATCAACATGGTGGCGGTGCTGGTCATCGCGTGCCCGTGTGCGCTGGGCCTGGCAACACCCACGGCCATCATGGTGGGCACGGGCAAGGGCGCGCAGAACGGCATCCTCTTCCGCAGCTCCGAGGCGCTCGAGCGCGCGGAACAGGTCCGCGTCGTCGTGCTGGACAAGACCGGCACGATCACGGAGGGCCGGCCCGCGGTCACTGACATCATGGGAGACGACGAGATGCTGCGGCTGGCGGCCTCCGCGGAGCGCGGCTCCGAGCATCCGCTGGGTGAGGCCATCGTCGCGGCAGCCGCTGCGCGCGGCGTGGGCACGGTGCAGCCCGAGGCATTCGAGGCCATCGCAGGTCACGGCATTCGGGCCACGGTCCTTGGCCGCGCGGTCGTCGTGGGCACGGTGCGCCTCATGCAGGGCGAAGGGATCCCGGCGGACGGCCTCGTCCCGCTCATCGAGCGGATGGAGGCGGACGGCAAGACGACGGTCGTCGCCGCGATCGACGGGGTTGCCGCAGGCGTGATCGGCATCGCCGACACCGTCAAGCCCGGCGCGGGCGACGCCATCGCGGCCCTCAAACAGCAGGGCCTGCAGGTCGTGATGATGACGGGCGACAACCGGCGCACGGCCGAGGCCATCGCGCACCAGGTGGGGATCGACCGCGTCGCGGCCGAGGTGCTGCCCGGCGACAAGGCCAGCCAGGTCAAGGCCATCCAAAACAAAACTCAAACCGTCGTCGCCATGGTCGGCGACGGGATCAACGACGCGCCGGCCCTTGCGCAGGCCGACGTCGGCATGGCGCTCGGCACCGGGACGGACGTCGCGATGGAGACCGCGGGCGTGACGCTGATGAGCGGCGACCTGCGCGGGGTGAGCCGCGCCATCGCGCTGAGCCGCGGCACGATGAAGACGATCAAGCAGAACCTCTTCTGGGCCTTCTTCTACAACGTCGCGCTGATCCCCGTCGCCGCCGCGGGCCTGCTGCACGGCGCACCGTGGCTCGCGGCTGCGGCCATGGCCTTCTCCTCCATCTTCGTGGTCACCAACTCGCTGCGCCTGCGCGGGTTCAAGCTGGCCGCGGGTTAAGCACCACTCCCATCCACGCAGCACGCCCGTCCTGAATTGTGCAGGACGTTTCAATTGGCGCCCCGAACATGCGCTGCGTCATACCCGCGCGGCGCCGGAGGAGTACAATCAGAGATAAGCCGTGACAACGATGCCCACGGCGGTTTTCCGTTGACAGAAGAGAGGTGCATCATGATCGGCAGCCGGCGTAGAACGCAACCCGAGGCTGCACTCGATCTTTCCCTCCGCCACGAACCCGATCTTCTCTCCTACATCGAGCACGCGACGGGCGAAAACGTCAGAAACTGCTACCAGTGTGGTAAATGTGCGGCCGGATGTCCCCTATCCGCCGCCATGGACCTCCAGCCTCAGCAGATCCTCCGGGCACTCCAACTGGGTCAGAGCGACCTGATCTTCTCGAGCGATACGCTTTGGCTGTGCGTGAGCTGCCAGACCTGCGTCACACGCTGCCCCTGCGAGGTGGACCTGCCGCGCGTGATGGACGCGCTGCGCGCCTGGGCTGTCGTGCACCACCACGCCGCGGCGCAACGCGAGATCGTGGCGTTCCAGCGCACATTCCTCAAGTCGATCGAACTGACCGGCCACGTCTATGAGGTCGGCCTCATCGGCGGTTACAACCTGACCTCGGGCCACCTTTTCAGCTCTTTCGACCTGGCCGCACCCATGGTGCTCAGGGGGAAGATCAAGCCGATCCCGCAGCGGGTGAAGGCCATGGACGAGGTGGCCGGCATCTTCCGCCGCGCCAGGGAGCTTCAGGAGCGCGAGGCGCAGCCCCAAGGCGCCGAAGGCGAGAAGGGAGGCGGGCATTGACGGCTAACGCATACGCTTATTTCCCGGGCTGTTCGCTGCATGGCACCGCGAGCGACTATGGTCGTTCCACCGAGATGATGTGTGAGCGGCTGGGCATCGAGCTGCAGGAATTGAAGGATTGGAACTGCTGCGGCTCATCGCCCGCGCACATGGTCAACCCATGGCTTGCGCTGGGCCTGGTCGGCCGTAATTTCCGGCTCGCCGCGCAAACCGGGCTGGACACGGTCGTCCTGCCCTGCGCTGCCTGCTATGCCCGGTTCAAAGAGACGCAGCACGCGCTCCGCGACCAGGAGATGGCGGCCAAGATCGCGTACGTGGCCGGCGGCGATGTGCCGGCGGACCTGAAGATCGAGCCGCTGCTGGGCGTGCTCTGCCGGCCCGAAAACATGGCCCGGGTAGCCGCCGGCCAACAGCGATCGCTGGCCGGGCTGAAGGTGGCGCCCTACTACGGCTGCCTGCTCACGCGACCGGCCGAGGTGGCCCAGTTCGACGATCCGGAAGACCCGCGCTCGCTGGACACCCTGATGGCCGCCCTGGGCGCAGAGGTCGTGTCCTGGCCTGGCAAGACCTCCTGCTGCGGCGCCAGCCTGCCGGTCAGCCGCCCCGAGCTGGTGTGGCGGATGAGCGGCCAGCTGCTGGCCTGGGCAGTGGAGGCCGGCGCGGACGCGATCGTCACGGCCTGTCCCATGTGCCACAGCAACCTCGACACGCGGCAGGGACAGATCCGCCGCGCAGGGCTGGGCGACTTCCACCTGCCGATCTACTACTTCACCGAACTGGTCGGCTATGCACTGGGATTGGATGCGGCGCAACTCGGCATCAAGCAGCACCTGACCGAAGCGGCCGGGCTGCTCGACCGCCGGCCCGCGTAAGACCTGGGAGGTCTGCGAGACCTCCCAGGTCTGGCTGTAGGAGAGTCTTCATATGGCACGGATCGGTGTTTTCGTCTGCCACTGCGGCTCGAACATCGCCGCGAACGTCGACTGCGCTGCGGTCGCCGCCGCAGCCGGCCGGATGCCGGGCGTCGTCTACGCGACCGACTACAAGTACATGTGCTCTGAGCCCGGCCAGAAGCTGATCCAGGATGCCATCGGCGAGCACCGGCTCGACCGGGTGGTGGTGGCCTCCTGCTCGCCCCGCATGCACGAGCCGACCTTCCGCCGCGCAGTCGCGGCCGCGGGCGTCAACCCGTATCGCATGGAGA
>CAZMIS010000036.1:0-18366 GCA_964566325.1 uncultured Anaerolineales bacterium | reverse complement strand
GGCCGATGATCAGAACCAGTATGAACAGCACGATGGACGCGGCCGCGGCATAGCCTTGCCGGAACGCGCTGGTCACGCTGCCGGAGGTCTGGCCGAAGCCTTGCGCAAAGATCAGGTAGCCCAAGACCTGGGTGCCGTTACGATAGCCCAGGAGCACCAGGAACAGCTGCCACGCCTGAAGCGAACCGATGATGTTCAGCAGCAGGTTGGTGTTGGCGACCGGCGTCAGCAGCGGCCAGGTGACGTTCTTGAAGACCTGCCACGAGCTTGCGCCGTCGATCCGGGCCGCCTCGTACATCTCGCCGGGGATGGTCTGCAGGCCGGAGATGAAGATCATCATGGTCGTGCCCAGGTTGGCCCAGATCTGCACGACGATGACCCAGGCGAAAGCCTGGGTGGCTTGTCCGCCCAGAAACTCCGACTTCATGCCGAACACTTCCAGCAGCTTGGACATCGGGCCGCCCAGGGGGTAGAGGAAGAGCGACCAGATCAAGCCCTGGATCACAGCGCCCAGGATCACGGGCATGAAGTAGATGGTGCGGAAGAAGTTAACGCCGCGCAGCTTCTGGTTGACCAGCAGCGCAATCAGCAGGCCGAGTCCGAACTGGAGCGTGGTCACGAAGAAACAGAAGATCAGCGTCCGCCAGAGCGCATCGTAGTTATCAAGCGACGCCTGGCCCATGAAGAGGAACTCTTTGTAGTTGGCCAGCCCGACCCAGTTGATGTTCGCCCCGCGGATGCCTGTGGCGTCGGTAAACGAATAGATGCTGGTAGCGATCGAGGGGCCCAGGCTGATCAACAGGTAGATGAAGATGCCCGGCAGGAGCAACAGATAGGGGAGCCACCTGGACCTGCCGCGACCGAAGTGATAGTTCATGGCGTGCCTCCATGCGGTAGAGCTGTGGGCTTCCCAAGGTTCGAACTTGAGAAGCCCACAGCGGGGAAGGCCGGTCTTGGTGGCGGCCTACTTGTTCGCGTCCAGCCCGGACTGCAGGTCGGCCTGCACCTTGTCCGCCAGGGCTTGCGGCTCGTCGAACTCGCCGAACGGCTTGAAGTACGAGGCCCACGGGTTGGCGTACTGGCCTGCGCCCTTCGGCGCGATCCAATATTGCTCGAAGCCTACGCGGAAGTTGGCGAGGTACGGCGCGACTTCCTGGCCGATCGCGGTTTCCAGCTTGGCGCCCGGCTGGGTCGGGATGAAGCCGACCTTGTTGGCGAACGCCTGGTAGTTGGCCGGATCGGAGAACTCGGTCAGGTACTTGACGGCCGCGTCCTTGTTGGCGGTCTTGGCCGCGATGGCCCAGCCCTGGTCGTACTTGCCGAACAGGTACTTGTTATCGTCCGCGTTGTCGCTGCCGGGGAAGGGGATGTAGCCCCACTTGAACGCCGGCTGAGCCGCGTCAATGGCAGACGCGTACCAGGTGCCGCCCGGGAACATAGCCACCGCGCCGGAGGCGAAACGCCCAGGGGCGGCGTCGCCCGCGATGCCGCTGGCGCCCGCCTCCATCATCTGCTGGGTGTAGACCTTCATCCGCTGCCACATGTCCAGGGCCTTGGCATCATTCCACTTGATGGTGCCGGTCCACAGACCCTCGACCAGGGCTGCCTGGTCGGGATAGAGCGCGCCCGTCAGGCCGTAGGCGCCCACGAAGATGGGCCAACCGTCCTTGCCGCCGGCGGTCATGCATCCGATATTGGCTGCCGTGAAGGTCTCACAGGCCGCCACCAGCTCGCCCCAGGTGGTGGGGACTTTGACATTGTTCGCGGCGAACATGTCTTTGTTGTAGTAGAGGCCGCTGTAGGAGACGCGGCCCAGGTTGATCGCGTAGACCTTGCCGTTGTGCGTGCCGGAGTCCTTGATCGTCGCCTCGTCGTAGTTCTTGACGAACGGTTGGTCGGAGATGTCCATCAGCAGGCCGGCCTCGATCAGGGTCTGCCAGTTGGGAGGCGTGACGTTCTTCATGTACGGCTGGGCCGCATTGGCGAAACCGAAGATGTCAATGACATCCACATCGTTTGCGGTCAGGCGGGTCTGGGTGACGGTGCTCAGGTCGTTGGCGTTCACCACGGCCATATCCACGGTGATGTTGGGATATTTGGTCTGGAACGTCGTGTTGAAGGCTTCCATGAACTCCACCATGGGCGGATTCTGATGGACGAGCACCTTCAGTGTCACCTTCGCGTCCGCGGCGGGCGCTTGGGCGGCCGGGGCCTGGGCAGCCGGCGCAGCAGGGGCCGGCGTTGCTGAACCGCCGCAGGCGGAGAGCACGGTCATCAGCACGAGGATCATGCTGACAAGGGTGAGGGCTTTCTTGGACATGACGATCTTCTCCTTAGTGATCAGATTGGATGGTACGGAATGGAAATCTGGGTTCAGAATGTGGAGCTAGCCGTGTCTGTTCGATGCAACACCTCCTCGATACGAACCTGGAAGCGGTACCAGTCTCCGCCAAAAAAACCTCGCTGGCACAACTCTACGGTGTCTGATCGGAGCCGCGACCTGCACCAGGGTGATCCGCGCCCGTGAGGCCTGCTCGCCGGGATGCCAGTGTCCGCGCCGCGGGATCGGGCCGGAAGCCGTGTTCGCGCATGAGCTGCAAAACACGCTCGCGCACCTCGGGACGGACCCCCGGGTGCTGGTTGAGCACGCGGGATGCCGTCGAGCGCGAAATGCCTGCCAGTTCAGCGATCTGCTTCAGAGTGAGTGTCATGGTGGCCCTCAGGCGTGGCCTTGGGATCGGTCCCACAACCTGGAAGCAGTATAGAGATTTGGGGGACGGAAGGCTTTCCTAAAAGCGCACAGCGCGCGCAGATTTCCGTGAGGTTATGGGAGACGCTTAGCTGCGGCGATATGCTTCCGGCGACATGCCGGTCTCGCGGCGGAAGATGCGACTGAAGTAACTGCTGCCGGAGAAGCCCACATCCAGGGCGATCTCCGTGATGCTCTTGTGGGTGCTCTTCAGGAGTTGCCGGGCCTGTTGAACGCGATAGCGGTTCAGGTAGGCCACCGGCGTCAGGCCCAGTTCCTTGCGGAAGCAGCTGGTCAGGTAGTCGTCGCTCAGGCCCACGTGATCCGCGACCTCCTGCCGCGAGAGTGGCTCGGCATAGCGCATCTGCATGTAGGCCATGGCCTGGCGCACCAAACGCTGCGCCTCACTGCTGAGCTCGCGTTTGCGCTCCAGCGCGGCGTCCAGATGCTGCAGCGTCTCTTCGAGGCTGAAGATGCCCTTGCTCAGCACGCGCGTCACGCCGAGGTTCAGCCGCGCCATTTCCGACTCGGTCAACGCCTGGCCGGTCACCACGATGACGGGGATGTCACGCGTGGTTGGGCGTTCGCGCATCGCCTCCAACACGGCAAAGCCGTCCATTTCGGGCATCATCAGATCCAGCAACACCAGGTCCACCCGCTCGCTCTGGAGGATTGCCAGCGCCTCCAGCCCGTTGCGCGCCTTGAACACCTGGTGAGCGGCCGAGCGCGCCTGCACAATGCGGGCGTGCATCTCCAGCGTCTCCCAATCATCATCCACCACCAGGAATGTCGTACGGGGAGGGGCCGCGCCCGCGACCAGCCATTGTTGATCCAATGCGCGCGTGAGCTCGGCAAGGTCGATGGGTTTGGTGAGGTAGTCAAGCTCCAGCACTGCGCCGCTGTCTTGCGAAAGGGTATAAAAGAGCACGGGGACTGCCTGCGTCGCAGGATCGGCCTTCAGCATCTTCAGCACATGCCAGGCCTGGTCCGGCGCCTGCGTCACATCGAGCACGACCGCGGCAGGGGGCGCGGTCAAGAATCGGGATTGCCAGCTCCCAGGCCGATCCAGCAGCGCGATCTGCACCTCAAATCCGCGCTGCAGCAGATGCTGGCGCAGGCGATCGCTCGCGCCGGGCGATGCTGTGAGCACCAGCACGCCTGCCTCCGGCGCGGCGACCGGGGCGGCAACGGGCGCTTGCGCAGCCGGCGGCTCAACCGCCGGCAGGGTAAAGGAGAAGGTCGAGCCGGCGCCTTCCTGGCCGGTCGAGCGCACCTCGATCGTGCCACCGTGCAACTCCACCAGCCGCCGGCAGATCGCCAAGCCGAGGCCCAGGCCGCCATAGCCGCGAATGATGCTGCGCTCCGACCGGCGAAAGTCATCGAAGATCGTTCCCTGTTCCTCCAATGGAATCCCCAGCCCGGTATCGCGCACGGTGACGGTGACAAGCTCAGGGCCGGCCTGCACTGTCATGCTGACCTCGCCCCGCGCAGTGAACTTGATCGCGTTGCTGATCAGGTTCAGCACCACCTGCGACAGCCGGGTGCGATCGCCCCAGACCCACGGCCCTGACTCCGGCAGGAGCGCGTGCCACGCCAGTCCCTTGTCCGCCGCCAGCCGGCGGCCGGTCTCTGCTGCGGTGCGCAACACCTGTCCCAGGTCCACAAGTTGGGCGGCCAGCCGCAACTGCCCGGCATCGCTGCTGGCCAGGTCGAGCACGTCGCCGATGAGCCGGCCGAGGTGCTGGGCATTGGCGTTCAGCCGTTCGACATCCTTGCGCGCCGCCGGCGGAAGGGGTGCATCCCCGCTGTCGCTATCGCGCAGCAGGATCTCACCCAGGCCGACAACCAGGTTCAACGGCGTGCGCAACTCATGACTGACGGTGGACAGGAAGCGGCTCTTCATGCGATTCGCTTCCTCGGCCAGCCGCCGGCCTTCCGTGGCGTCGCGGTAGAGCTGTGCGGTGTTGAGCGCGCCGGCAATCTGCTGTGCGATCGCGCCATAGAGTGCCAGGTGCGCCGTGTCGAACGCGACGTAGCCCAGCTGGCCGCGCGGGCTGACCAGTGGCAGCAGCGCCTGGCTGAAGGGCTGTTCGCTCGCGCAGAGCCCCTCGGGGGGATACTCCCGGGTTCGAAAACGACACACCGGCTGTGCCGCGGTGGTGACAACCCGCACGGTGCTCCACGCCACGAGGTCATTCCCTTCGGCCTCGAACGTCGCTACCGCCGCGGTCCGAATGCCCATTTCAGGCAGGTGCTGCGCCAGGATCTGGTAGACCTGCGCCTCGTCCAGTGCGTTGAGCAGCCGCGCGGTCAATAGCCCGATGCGGCCGTCCGTCCAGCTCTGGTCCACGACGAACTGCTGTCGCTGGCGCAGGGTGGCCGCGCTGATAGCGACGCGCGCTCTATCCAATAGCTCGCGGGCGAGATCACGCGTGGCTGGCCGGTCCCAGTCAGCAAACAGGGCCGGCAGCTCGCTGCCCAGGAGCGAAATCGCCGCCTGCCAGAGGTGCGTGTCGTCCTCCTCCTCCACCGTCTCGCGAAGCAAATCGGCCAACGTCTGTTGGAAGCCAGCCGGATCGCGCTGTTCGACTCCCGCAATTAGAGCCGTAACAAGCCGATCGCAGCGCCCGTGCACCGCGGCAAAATTGGCGCCCTGGGTCTCGGCCAAAATCGCATCGGCCAATTCACCCGCCAGGCGCGCGGGCTGGCCGGCCGCGGCCTTCGTCTCCGCAACGGCCGTGGCGTGCTGCGACCGCGGAGCATTCCAGCCGCAGCCACACGATTCGCGCAGCACGAGACGGGTGGCAACCTGCACGGGTTCGACCGCCGCGGCCTGGCCGGCGATCTGCTGCAGGAGCAACTCCACCGCGCGATAGCCCATCTTCACAAGGGGGATATGCACGCTGGTCAACGCTGGCTCTTGCACGGCGCATTCCGGCCGGTCGTCGAAGCCGATCACGGCGACATCCTGCGGCACCTTCAGGCCGGCGGCGCGGAGGGCCTGCAGTGCGCCGAAGGCTGACTCGTCGTTGCTCGCCAGCACCGCGGTGAATGGCACCCCGGCGTCGACGATCTCCCGCATACCCGCTTCACCCGCGTCATAGGTGTGCCGGCCGTAGGCAACCAGGCGCTCGTCGGCATCCAGTCCGTGTTGTGCCAGCGCCTTGCGGTAGGCTGCCAGTCGCGCACCGGTGTCACCCATCATGTCTTCCGGGCTGCCCGCGATAAAGGCAATGCGCCGGTGGCCGTGCTCGACCAGGTGCCCCATAGCGACCAGGATGCCCCCTGCATTGTCCGCGACGATCGTGGGGCCATCTTCGCCGGAGCCGATGAACTGGACCGGGTGTCCGGCGGCGCGCACCCGTTGCATGTCGCGCGAACGCTCTTCTACGTGCAGTGGATTGATCGCGATCAGGCCATCGGTGTTCCACGGCCCGATCGGCACGAAGTCGGCGTCCGGCGAGGGGAAGGGCCACGCGGGGCGCAGGGGATCGCTGAAGGTTGCGTTTGGACCCAGGCCGCAGCCCAGCAAGAGATTGCAGCCCAGGTCCTCCGCGGCCTGGCGGATGCCGCGGAAGATCGGATTGAGATAACTGAGCGGCCTGGCTGTCCAATAGATCTGCCAGCCGGCAAGAACCCCAATGGTGGGACGGGAGTGGCGTGAAGAAAGTGACACGAGACGCCTCAGTGCTGACGTACATGCCGATGCGGTGACCGACTTCTCTCCGCGCCTGCGTATTATACCAGAAAACCTGTAAGTATCTTGACAGCCGCATACCCGGGAAGTATCATCATGCAACAATCGGCGCCCGCGCCCGAGATGCATCTTGCGACGAAGAGGGAGACACTACGATGGATTTCATTTGGGACCTTCACGCAGTCTGGCGCTGGGCCATGCTCGCGGTTGGTGCCGCGGCCATTCTGAAGGCATTGGCCGGCTGGCTCGGCAAGCAGCCATGGGCCAAAGTGGACGACCGGCTCGGCATGCTCTACACGCTTGTCATCGATATCCAGTTCCTCATCGGCCTGATTCTCTGGTTCGCCGGACCGTTCAATTTCAAGCAGCTATCGGTCGCGATGGGCAACCCGCTCCTGCGCTTCTACCTGGTGGAACATCCCATGCTGATGATCGTGGCCCTGGTGCTCGCGCACGTCGGCCGCAGCCGCTCGCGCAGGGCTGGATCAGCAGCGCTCAAGCACCGGTCGGCGTTCGTGTTCTACTTGCTGAGCTTCCTGATCATCGTGCTGATCTTTCTCATGCGGCTGGGCATCCGCTGATGCAGGCACATGGCCTTTGAGAACTACCATCTGTACCGGTTGGCGCTCTGGCTGGTTCGCAGGTTGCCTCGCGGGCTGGTCTATTTCATCGCCGGCGCAGTGGTCGAGCTGAACTTCTACTTCAATCACACGGGGCGGCGGGGCGTGTATGCAAACCTGGATCACGTCCTGCCCCCCGAGACGAGCAGCTTCACGCGTTGGCGCTACGCCCGCGCGGCGTTTCGTCACTTCGCCTATTCCATCGTCGACTTCTTCCACATTCCCCGGCTGACGCGCGATAACCTGGAGGAATTCGTCGCCGGGATCAACGGGATCGAACACGTCGACGCGTGCCGCGCTGCGGGCAAGGGCGGCATCTTCATCTCGGTCCACATGGGCAGCTGGGAGCTGGCCGGCGCGGCATTGGGCCTCCTGGGGGTGCCGCTGACCGCAGCAGTGCTGAAACATCGCGATCCCCGCATCGATGAGATCTACTCGCAGGTGCGCCGCCGCGGCCAGATCGAGGAGGTGCCGCTGGGCGGCGCATTCGCTAAGCTGGAGGAGGCGGTGGAGCGGGGCCGCCTCATCGCGCTGGTGGTAGATCGCGATGTGAAGGGCACGGGTCTGAAGACCGAGTTCTTCGGCGAAGCCACCACGGTGCCGACCGGCCACGCCAGGCTGGCGCTGCGCACCGGCGCCTGGATCCTGCCGGTCACCACCTATCGGGCACGCGATCACCGGATCATCATCGACATCCGGGAGCCGATCATCCCCGACGCAAGCGTCGACACGGAAGAGAGCCTGGTGGTGCGCTGCCTGCGCGTGCTCGAGGAATTCATTCGCGCGCACCCGGACCAGTGGTCGTCCTTCTTCGACCTGTGGAGCAGGACGGAACTGCCGATCTGGCAGCGCCTGATGGACAACCGGCGCAAGCGGTAGTTCGCCCCTCCGCGCCCCCGCACCTTACGCAAGGCTCTCGCGCAGGGCCGCTATCTGGGCGGCCACCGCGCTGCGTGACGTGCCGCCCGCCACGCAGCGCTGCTCCACCGACCGCTCGAAACTCCACACATCGCGGGCGCCCGCCAGCCGGCGATCGATGGAGGCCAGTTCGTCCTCGGCCAGGTCGCGCAACGCGCAGCCCAGTTCCTCCGCGCGGCGCACGACGCGGCCGACAAGATGGTGGCTCTCGCGAAACGGCACGCCGCGGCGGACGAGGAAGTCCGCCAGGTCGGTGGCGAGCAGCTCGTCGCCCAGCGCGGCGGCCATTCGATCGGGCCGGATGGTCAGCGACTCCAGCACGCCCCGCGTCACCGGGAGCGCCAGCGCCAGCGTCTCCACCGCATCGAACAGCGGCTCCTTGTCCTCCTGCAGGTCCTTGTCATACGCGCTCGGCAGACCCTTCAGCAGGGTCAGCACACCCGTCAGCCCGCCCACGAGCCGGCCCGACTTGCCGCGCAGCAGTTCCAGCGCGTCCGGGTTCTTCTTCTGCGGCATGAGGCTGGAGCCGGTGCTGTACGCATCTGCCATGAGGACGAACCCGAACTCGCGGCTGCTCCAGAGGATCAGGTCCTCCGCAAAGCGACTGAGGTGCACGCCGGTCAGCGCGGCCCAGAAGAGGAACTCGGCCACGAAATCGCGGTCGCTGACCGCGTCGATGCTGTTAGGGCTGACCGAGGCGAAGCCCAGGTCCGCCGCGAGGGCCGCGCGACCGATGGGGAAGGGGCAGCCGGCCAGCGCGCCCGCGCCCAGCGGCGACACATCGACGCGGTGCAGGAGATCGGCCAGGCGCGCCGCGTCGCGCTGCCAGGCCCACGCATGGCTCAGCAGCCAATGGCTCCAGCGCACGGGCTGGGCCGGCTGGAGGTGGGTGTAGCCCGGCATCAGCACGCCGATTTCGGCCTCCGCGCGGTCAGCCGCGGCGATGATCAGGCTGCGCAGCGCCGCGGCGAGCCCTGCGATCTCAGCCTTGAGCCACAGCCGCACGTCCGTCGCAACCTGGTCGTTCCGGCTGCGGCCGGTGTGCAGCTTACCGGCGACCGCGCCGATCCGCTCGGTGAGCCGGCGTTCGACGAAGCTGTGGATGTCTTCATCCGCAGCGCTCGCAAAGACAGCTTCGGGGCCGGCCGCGATCTCCGCGCGGACGGCGGCCAGCCCGGCGTGGATGGCCGCCAGCTCGTCGTCGGTCAGCAGGCCGGCCGTGTGGATCGCGGCTGCCCATGCGATCGAGCCAGTGATGTCCGCATCCCACAGGCGCCAGTCGAACGGCAGCGATGCGTTGAACCGCGCCATCAGGGGGTCAGTCTGGCCGGAAAAGCGGCCGCCCCAAAGCTGTGCCATCGCCTATTCCCACTTGCTCGCGTCGTTCAAGGCAGCCATCTCTTCGGCCGACAGGCGCACGCCCGCCGCGCCCAGGCTTTCGTTGAGCTGCTTCACCGAGTTCGCGCCGATGATGGGCGCGGTGATGACGGGCTGCGTCAGGAGCCACGCCAGCGCGGCCTGCGCGGGCGAGAGGCCGCGGCCGCCGGCCACTTCCTGCAACTTGTCGAGGATGGCCCAGCCGCGCTCGTTGAAGTAACGATTTCGGATGTTGTCTGCCCGCGCGCCGGCCGTCTCCGCGCCGCGCTGGTACTTGCCGGTCAGGAAGCCGGCGGCCAGCGGGCTGTAGGGAATCACCGCGACGCCCTGGTTCTCGACCAGCGGCTTCAGCTCGCGCTCGAACTCGGCCCGGTGCGCCAGGTTATAGTGCGGCTGCAGCGAGTCATAACGTGCGATACTGTGCTTCTCGCTGGTCCACAGCGCGCCGCACAGGCGCCAGGCCTGGATGTTCGATGCGCCGATGTAGCGGACCTTGCCCGAGCGCACCATGTCGTCCAGCGCGCGCAGTGTCTCATCCAGCGGCGTGTCGCGGTCGTCCGAGTGCGTCTGGTACAGGTCGATGTAGTCCGTCTGAAGCCGTCGCAGCGAGTCGTCGACCGCGCGCATCAGGTGGGCCCGGCTCAGCCCTTCGCCGTTCGGCCCGTCCCACATGCGGCCGCGCGCCTTGGTGGCCAGCACGATCGACTGGCGGTTGCCGCGCGCCTTCATCCAGCGCCCGATGATCTCCTCAGAGATGCCCCCGGGATTGCCCTGCACCCAGCGGCTGTAGACGTCTGCCGTATCGATGAAGTTGCCGCCCGCGGCCACGAACGCGTCCATCACGGCAAAGCTCGTTGCCTCATCTGCGGTCCAGCCCCACTGCATCGTGCCGAGGCACAGCTCGGACACCTTCAGGCCGGTCCGCCCCAATCGTCGATATTCCATCACATCTCCTTCAGTACGTTCTAGGTCCGATAATGCCCGTTGATGTCGACGTACGCATGGCTCAGGTCACACGTCCAGACGGTCGTGCTGCCCCCTCCCAGGCCCAGGTCGACGGTCACCGCGATCTCGTCACCGCCGAAGATCGCGGTGGCGGCCTCCTCGGAGTAGGCCAGCGGCCGGCCGTGGCCGACCAGCTGCAGCCGCCCCGCGCTGTCGAGCGCATCTCCCGTCCCCGGCGCGATCCACAGCTGCGCGCGGGCCGGATCGACCGCCGCGCCCGAGTAGCCGACCGCGGCAAGGATGCGGCCCCAGTTCGCGTCGCCACCGTAGAACGCGGTCTTGACCAACGGCGAGTTGGCCACGGCCTTCGCGGCACGCCGCGCATCGTCGTCCGAGGCCGCACCGGCCACGCGTACGCTGATGAACTTCGTCGCACCCTCGCCGTCACGCACGATCTGTTGCGCCAGGTCGGTGCACAGGTCGTCCAGCGCCGCCGCGAAGACGTCCGCGTCCACCGCGCCGGCCGCGCCGTTGGCCAGCACGAGCGCCGTGTCGTTGGTGCTCATGTCGCCGTCGATGCTGATGCTGTTGAAGCTCCTGTCGACGGCCGTTCGCAGGAGCCTCTGCAGCTCGCCCGGCGCCACGGCCGCGTCGGTGACGATCACGCTCAGCATGGTCGCCATGTTCGGATGGATCATGCCCGCGCCCTTGGCCATGCCCCACAGCCGGGCATGGCCGGCCTGCCGGCTTGCGGTCTTGGGCCGCGTGTCCGTGGTCATGATGGCAGCGGCCGCGGCGGCCGCGCTGCCGGCGGACAGGGCCGCGGCGGCGGCCTGCGCCCCGGCCGCGATCCGGTCCATGGGCAGCCGCGGGCCGATGACGCCCGTGGACATCACGGCCACCGACCGGGGCGGCGCGCCGAACGCGGCCTCGGCCAGCCGCGCCATTTCCGCTGCGTCTGCCAGCCCTTCCTCGCCGGTGCATGCATTCGCGCAGCCGGCGTTGATCACCGCGCCGCGCAGTCCGAGGGGGTTGCCCGCCACAAGGTCGCGATCGTAGAGCACCGGCGCGGCCGGAAACGCGTTGCGGGTAAACACGGCCGCAGCCGAGCACGCCGCGTCACTCAAGACGGCCGCGAAATCCGCAGCACCCGTCTTCTTGATCCCGGCGGCCACGCCGGCAAAACGAAAGCCCCGGGGGAGTGCGTACGTCACCGTTACCTCAATCCCGCTTGAAGGCCGAGTAGTCCGGCGCCTTGTGCTTGCTGCGTCCGGTGCCTTCCACGTCCAGCATGGCCGCAACCTTCATCGGCAGGCCGAACAGCTTGATGAACCCTTCAGCATCGCCCTGGTTGTAAACGTCTTCCTCGCCGAAGGTAGCATAGTCCTCGCGATAGAGGCTGTAGGGAGACTTCCGGCCGACGAGCGTGATGTTGCCCTTGTACAGGCGCAGCCTGGCGGTGCCGGTCACATGCTGCTGCGTGACGTCGACAAACGCATCGAGCGCCTCGCGCAACGGGGTGAACCACTGCCCGTTGTACACCAGCTCCGCATACTTCAGCGCGAGCGTCTGCTTGTACTGCAGCGTCTGCTTGTCCAGGCACAGTTGCTCGAGCCCTTCGTGCGCCCGGTAGAGGATCGTGCCACCCGGCGTCTCGTACACCCCGCGTGACTTCATGCCCACCAGGCGGTTCTCCACGATGTCCGCCCGGCCCACGCCGTGTGTGCCGCCGATCCGGTTCAGGCGATCCATGAGCGCGATCGGTCCCATCGCTTCGCCGTTGATGCGCTTGGGGATGCCCTGGTCGAAGTAGATCTCGACGACCTCGGATTCATCCGGCGCCTGCTCGGGGCTTTGGGAGAGCTGGAACATGTCCTCTTTCGGTTCGTTCCACGGATCCTCCAGCCCACCGCCCTCGTGGCTCAGATGCCACAGGTTGCGGTCGCGGCTGTAGATGGACTTGATCGTGGCGGTGACGGGCACGTTGTGCTCCGCTGCGTATTTAAGGGCATCCTCCCGGCTGCGGATGTGCCACTCGCGCCAGGGTGCGATGATGCTCAGCTTCGGATTCAGCGCCATGACGGTCAGCTCGAAGCGCACCTGGTCGTTGCCCTTGCCCGTGGCGCCGTGCGCGACCGCGTCCGCACCTTCCAATTCCGCGATGTCGACCATCCGCTTCGCGATCAGGGGGCGGGCGAACGACGTGCCAAGCAGGTAATCGCGCTCGTAGATCGCACCGGCCTTGAGGGTCGGATAGATGTAATCGGTGATGAACTCCTCGCGCAGGTCCTCGACGTACAGCTTGCTGGCGCCGGAACGGAGCGCCTTCTCCTCAAGGCCGGCGAGCTCCTCTTCCTGCCCCAGGTTGGCGCAGAAACAGATCACCTCGCAGTCGTAGTTTTCGACCAACCACGGCACGATGCAGGACGTGTCCAGCCCGCCGGAATAGGCGAGGACGACCTTGGAAACGGACTTCTTGGCAGCGGACATAGCTTCTTTCTCCTAGAATGAGGGATGTGAGGACCTTGAGAGATTGATGACGTCGCGGAGCATCGCGGCCGCAGTGGGGATCGGGCCGCGCTCGTCGACCTTGAATTGCTGAAGGCCCATGATGTCGGTGTCGAAGACGATGCCCATCTCCCACCCCGACACGGTGGCCAGAAAATCGTCCTTGGGCAGCCACTCGGGCTGGACGGAGAACCGGAACCCTTCGCCGGCCTTCCCGGCCGTCGCGATGAGCTTCACGACCTTGCCGTCGGCCGCGCCCTGCACGATCTGCTCGGACGTGATGCCGGTGATGCCGGTGACGGGGCGCACGTCTTCCAGGGTCGTCGGGACGCCGAGGACACTGTTCGCGATGATGACCAGCTTGTTCGCCGTGTCCCAACCTTCCACGTCGAGGGAGGGATCGGCCTCCGCGATGCCGTCTGCCTGGGCCTGCTTGAGCGCCTGGACGTAGCTGCCGCCCAGCCCCATCGCCTCCAGGATCGAGTTGCTGGTCGAGTTGAAGATGCCGCGCACGCCGCGGATCTCGCAGCCGACCAGATCGCGCTGGCCGATGTTGACCACGGGCAGCGCGCCGCACACCGTGGCGCTGTAGGCCAGCCCCACGCCTACATCGCGCGCCGCCGCGGTCAGCTCCGCGAAGGCAAGCACCAGGGGCGCCTTGTTGGCCAGCACGCACGACATGCCCCGGCCGATGGCCGTCCGGACGCAATCCAGCCCGGGCTGGCCCGTGCGCAGGTTGACCGGCGAAGCTTCGAGCAGCAGGCCGGCGTCTGCCCGCGCGGCCACCTCGACCGAGGACAAGCCGGACTCGCCGCCCTCGAAACGGCCTGCGCCGCGGCCCTCCAGCTTGGCCGCCAGCAACGCGGCGGGGTCAATACCCGCGGGGTTGACAACGCCGCCCGAAGAATCCGCGGCGGCGACCAGGACGAGCGCCAGACCATAGCGATCGCGCAGCAGGACCTCCTTCTCGACCATCAACTGCAGGAAGGCCTTACCGACATTGCCCAGGCCGATGAGTGCGATACGCACCTGTTTCATTACCAGCTCCTTTGCTTTTCTTTAACCCCGGAGGACTTCTGCCGTCTTCAGCATGCGCCGGGATCACGCGCCCGCGAACGCAGGGCGCAGGGCGATGACGCCGTACGTGCCGGCGGCCACGGCGGGTTCCCGCAGATTCATCAACACCGCGATCTCGTCGCATGCGTCGAACTTGGGGCAGTAAATGCACTCCTGCCAGATCTTCGGCGTAATGGCCCACCGATCGACGGTCTCGAATCCGCAGGCATTGAAGAACCCCTCGTTGAGCGTCAGCGCGCAGATGCGCTCGTAGCCCGCGTCACGCGCGGCCACGACGAGCGTCTCGACGATCCGCCGGCCGAGCCCCGTGCCGCGCGCCTGTGGCGCCACGGCCAGGGAGCGCAGCTCGACGAGCTGCGGGTTGAGGGGCACGTTCGAGCCGCACCCCACAACGGCCCCGCCCTGCACTGCAACGTAGAAGTGCGGCAGGACGCGGCGCACCTGCTCGTCGGTGCGCGGCAGCATCAGGTTCTGCGCCGCGTAGCCGTTCACCAGGTCGAGGATGCCGGTGAGGTCGTCCTCGGTTGCCTTGCGTAAGGTGATTTCCATGATGTCACCTCGCTCCTTGGGATTCGCCCGCTGCGTACTCATTGCACTTCCTGGACTTCCGTGAAGACCGCGGTCAGCCGCTCGATCAGGAGGTCGATCTCGCTGTGGCTGATGATGAGCGGCGGAACCAGCCGCAGGGTGGATGGCCCGGCATTGACCAGCAGCAGCCCGTGGCGGTAGCCTGACTCCACGACGCGGGATGCAGGGATGGTTAGATCCATGCCGACCATCAGCCCCCTTCCGCGCACCTCGGTGATGAGAGGAGAATTGAGCTCCTCCAACCGCTCGCGGAGATACGCGCCCTTCTGCACCACGCCGGCCAGGAACCCGGGCTGGTTGATGTGCGCCAGGACCGCCCCTGCGACCGCGGTCACCAACGGCGAGCCCGCGAAGGTGCTGCCGTGATCGCCGGGGTGCATGGCGCCCGCCACGCGCTCGGTCATGAGCACGGCGCCCATGGGCAGCCCGCCGGCCAGCGGCTTGGCCGCGGTCAGCAGGTCGGGCGTCACGCCGGTCGCCTGGTGCGCCCACAGCGTCCCCGTTCGACCCAGCCCGCATTGCACCTCGTCGAAGATGAGCAGTGCGTTGTGCTGGTCGCACAACTCGCGCAGCCCGCGCAGGAACGACTCGTCCGCCGGATGGATGCCCCCTTCGCCCTGCACGGGCTCGACGATCACCGCGCACACCGAGTCGTCGATCACCCCGGCCGCGGCCGGAAGGTCGCTGAACGGGGCGACGCGCACGCCCGGCAGCAGGGGCCGGAACGCGGCCTGGTACTTCTCCCGAGGGGTGACGGACAATGCACCGAAGGTGCGGCCGTGAAAAGCACTGGTGAACGTGACGATGGCGTGCTTCTCGGGCCCGAAGTTGTCGTGCGCCCACTTGCGCGCGAACTTCAGCGCACTCTCGTTCGCCTCCGCGCCCGAGTTGCAGAAGTAGACGCGGTCCGCGAAGCTGCTGTTGCAGAGGGCCTGCGCCAGCCGGGCCTGCGGCTCGGAATGATACAGGTTGGAGACGTGCCACAGCTTGCCGGCCTGCTCGGTGAGCGCCGCGACCAGGGCCGGATGGGCGTGGCCCAACGCGTTCGCCGCGATGCCCGCCACGCAGTCCAGGTAGCTGTTGCCATCGGTGTCGGTCACCCAGCAGCCCTGTCCATGATCGAGGACGAACGGCGCCCGACCGTAGGTCTGCAAAACGTGTGCTTGCTCGAGTTCCATGGCGTTGTTGAGTTGGTTCATCGGTCACTTATCCTTTGATGATGGCTGTGCCGCTGTCCTTGACAAGTCCGCCCAGGTCGGTGATCACGGCCTGGTACACGCCGCTCAGCACCGCCTCCGTTGCCGAGCGCACCTTGGGGATCATGCCGCCGGTGATGTGGCCGTCGGCGATGAGGCCCTCGATCTGTTGGAGGGTGAGCGCACGCATCGTCCTGCCCGTCACCTGTACGCCGGGGACGTTGCTGACGAACACGAGCCGGACGGCCTCGACCACCTTCGCGACGCCCGTGGCCACGTGGTCAGCATTGACGTTGTAGGCCAGCCCGTCCTCGCCCAGCGACACGGGCGAGATCACGGGGACCAGGCCCAGGTCGAGCAGCTGCAGCAACGCCTCGCCGTTAACCGTCTGCACCGCGCCCACCCGGCCCAGGCTGCGGCCGTTGACCGCCAGCGGCGCCACGCGCACAAGGCCCATGTCCACGCCGGAAAGGCCGATCGCATGGACGCCGCCGTTCACGAGCCAGCGCACCAGCCGCGTGTTCACCGTGCCGTTCAGCACCATCTCCACCAGCCGCAGGCTCTCCTCCGATGTGGCGCGCAGCCCTTCGACCGTCTCGAAGCTCACACCGAGCTGCCCGTGGAGGTCGGCGATCTCCTTGCCGCCGCCGTGGACGATGATCACCGCGTAATCGGCCAGCAGGCCCCGGACCGTACCGACGAAGCCGGCCAGGAACGCCTCGTCCTCCACCTGGTTGCCGCCGATCTTGAGCACCAGGACGCTCTTTTCGTTGGTCATAGCAGCCCCATCCGTTCGTCCAGTCCCAGCATGATGTTCATGTTCTGCACCGCCTGGCCCGACGCGCCCTTGATCAGGTTATCGATGGCCGACGTGACGATGACCATGGCGGCGCCCGGCACGAACGTCAATCCGATGGCACAGTGATTGGTGTGGACCGCGTGCGCCAGGGTGGCCAGCTGGCCCCGAGCCAGCAGGTGCACGAACGGCTCGCCCGCGTAGGCGTCCGCGTACGCCGCGCGCACCGCGTCTTCGGTCGCGGCCGCCGGCAGCGTGACGTAGATGGTGGAGAGAATGCCCCGGTTGACGGGGAGCAGGTGGGGGGAGAAGACCAGCTGGAGCGGGGCCCGGGCGTTGCCCGCCCCCATCAGCGCTCCGAGTTCCTGTTCCATCTCCACGAGGTGCCGGTGCGTGCGGCCGATGCTGTAGGGGCTGAAATTCTCGTTGGCCTCGACGAAGTGCGACTTGAGGGAGAGCCCTCGTCCCGCGCCCGAGACGCCCGACTTGCTGTCCGCGATCACCGAGCCGCCCAGCCAGCCGGCCCGCGCCAGCGGCGCGAGGCCCAGGATGATGCTGGTCGGGTAGCACCCCGGGTTGCCGACCAGCGCGGTCTTGCTGATCGCCGCCCGGTGGAGCTCGGGCAGCCCGTAGACCGCCTCGGCCAGCCAGCCCTGTTCGTTGTGCGGGTGGCCGTACCACGCCTCGTACTGCACCGGGTCGTGGAGGCGGTAGTCCGCGCTCAGGTCGACGACGCGGGCGCCGGCCCGGCGCGCGGCGGCGACCGCCCCCTGCGAAGCCGCGTGGGGCAGGCAGCAGAAGACCACATCGGCCCCTGCGAGGTCCGCGTCTGCGGCCTTGACCAGGGTCATCCCGCCGATCGCGGGCGGGACCGCGAACACGTCGCCGAACTGCTGGCCGGCCGAGTTCTCCGAGGTCAGCCATACGACCTGCGCCTCGGCATGCCGTGCGAGAAGCCTGAGCAGCTCCAGCCCCGTGTATCCCGTCGCTCCGATGATGCCAATCCTGACCATATGATTGCTCCGGCGTAGGGCAGACGATCGGCCCCGCGTTCACTGCACAAAAAAAGACCAGCCCCCGGGTCTGGGTGCTGGTCTGCCACGTTTCTGTCTTAGACGTTCGGCTCGCGCGAGCTCCTGTGACCGGGTGCTAACCCGCTCTCATTGGGCTACGACGACGAGGGAAGCGAAGGCTGAATGCCACGACCTACTCCGAACGCTTCGGTATGCTTCTGGCGCAGCCGGCACTTGCCAGCCCACCATCTTTTGCGGGAGCGAGTGTAGCACAGGGCCGGATGTGTGTCAAATGACGAAACGGGGATCCATTTGAGCGGATTGCGCCAGGAACTTCCCTGGAGTACAATGCAACGGTACCATGGAGGTGGTGAGATGTTGCAGGTTGAATTCTCCAATCGGTTGGTCGATATTCTGGAGGCTCTTGAGCCTGGCGCCACTCCCGGGCAACAGGTAGCCCGGCTCGCTGAACAAGAACTACGACGCCGTCTGGCGCGCTACCAGTTGACTGATCGCCTCATGCGCGAGAAATACGGTATGACACTGACAGAATTCGAAACGGCAGAGACTGTCAAGGCGCATGGCTACTCCTTTGAGATCGAGAATGATCACCAGGACTGGGACCTTGCGGTAGATGGCATCCGCACGATTGAATACCAGCTCGCGGCTCTGCGGGGTGAGGAGTGAACACGAGCGCTCTTGAGCGCGACATCCAACGCACCGCAGCAAGATGGGCCTTCGTGCGACTTGTCGAAACAGTGGACAAGACCAACGAGGCCATCAAGCTGCGGTTGCACATCGACACAGACTGCTTTGTACAGGTTTATGTCAACACTCGCAAGCAAATCATCAGCTATGCAGTGGTGTTCAATCGCACCCGAA
>CAZMIS010000035.1:0-18390 GCA_964566325.1 uncultured Anaerolineales bacterium | reverse complement strand
TTACTGGTTTGGTACTCCTTTTTCAAGACCCCGCACAAAAGGGCCAAACTTAAGACCGGGCTGATCCCGGGATCAGCCCGGCACGCACGGTGGCTATGGCATCGACTCCGCCATCCCCATCGGCTCGGCGGCGGTGACGTGCTCCGCCATGCCGCCCAACCGGTAACCCTCCCCGCCTTCGCTTTGTTACCTTTGCCGCCGCTCCTTCGTCATACTTCTCAGAACGATGCGCATCGTGCCCGATGTGACTTGAGCCGGGAGTGCAGTCCCGACTGCACCCCGCAGCGAAAGGCCCGGTGATGATCACCCAGACCCTGGAAGGCGACGACGCGACCTTGTTGGTGGCACAGCTCTTCGACCACTACAGCGATGCGATCTTCGCCTACCTGTATCGACTGCTCGACAGCCGCGAGACAGCGGAGGAGCTGGTCCAGGAGACCTTCCTGCGCGCGTTCGGCGCGCGGCAGAAGCTTGCCCAGGTCGCCAACCCGCGTGCCTGGCTGTACCGCGTGGCGACCAACGTTGCGTTCGACGCCCTCCGCCGCGGCCGGCGCTTCGCCTGGCTGCCGTGGAGCCTGGCCGACGAGCTGCACGTCCCGCAGGGGGACCAGGCGGAGTCTGTGCGCGAGCGCGACGCCGTGGCGCGGGCCCTGGCCGCGCTGCCGCCGGCCTATCGCGCGGCGCTGCTGCTGTACGTCTACGACGGGCTCAGCATGCTGGAGGTCGCCGATGCCCTGGGCATCCGCGAGGGTGCGGCCAAGATGCGCCTGCGCCGGGCCCGGGAGATGTTCCGGAAGGCTTATGGCCCCCGCACCGAAGGGGCGAACGGAGGACAATCATGAGGCGCCATGCCGAGTACGAACAGCTGGTGGCCGTCTATGACAAGCTAGGGGAGGCAGAGCAACAGGTGGTGGATCGGCATCTGGCCGAATGCCCTGCCTGCGCTGCTGACCTGGCCGCGTACCGCCGGATGGATACGGATATCCGTTCCCTGAGCCGCCTCAAGGCCGGTGCGGGAGTTCGCGTCCGCTTCAGCCAGATGATCCGGGAGCAGGCGGAATCGGCTGCGGCCGCGGCCGGCACACTCCCGCGAAGCGTCGCGCCGCGTGAGCAGGCGATCGCGCGACCCAAGCCTGTGCCCCGGCCCTGGACGCCGGCCCGTTTGCTGCTCCCTGCCGGAACATTCCTGGTCTTCCTGGTCGCGGTCTGGCTGGGCCTGCGCTTCCCCGACCGGCAGCAACTGCCTGCCGCGGCCCCTAAGGCAGCGGACGCGATCGCGGAGATCGTGTTTCAGTGCGAGATCGTCGCGCCCTGGGATGGTCTGACCGAGGTCATCGCTGCTTTCGAGGAAGCGAACCCGGACGTAAAGGTGAAGTATTCGCCCGTCTACATCTTCGGGACGGACGAGGCGGCATATCACGCGGCCATGGAGCAGGCCTCGCATACGGCAGATGTCTTCTGCGCCATGCCGACGCTCGTTGAACTGGATAGCGGTGTGGCCGCGGACCTGGCGCCGTACATCGCGACCGACCCGGCGTTCCGGCCGGATGACTTCTATCCAGGCATGCTCCACACGTGGGAATCCAGCGGCGCGATCCTCTCCGTGCCGACCTACTTTCATCCGGCGCTGCTGGCCTATCACCAGGCTGCGTTCGACGAGGCCGGTCTGCCCTACCCGCAGCCCGGGTGGACCTGGGAGGAGTTCCTGCAGACCGCGATCCGGTTGACGCAACGCCAGGGCGATGAGGTCGTGCGTTGGGGGTTGACCGAGGTGGGCACGGGCCTCATCAACCGGCGCCTGATGAGTGCATGGAGCCCTGACTGGCAGACAGGGCCGGATTATGCAACCCTCGGGAGCCTCCTCGAGTGGTTCGAAATGCTGTACGTCCGGCCGGGCGCAGCGCTTGCGCCGATCACCCTGGGCTGGGAGTCCGGCAAGACCTACACAGGCGTCGACCTGGACCCCTATCGCAACGGCGACAAGAGCGCGATGTGGGATGCCAGCTGGGCCGGAACCGGCAGCATCGGCCGGCTCGTCCCCTATCCCGAAAGCGTACCGGGCGAGCCGCAGCTGCCGATGACTATCCTGGCCGGCCTGGTCATGAGCGGCCACACCGCGCATCCTGACGCGAGCTGGCGCTGGATCAGTTACCTGTCGCAGCACCTGCCCGACAGCGAGCACCTCCAGGCCCGCCGCTCGCTGGCCGAGATGTCGGCCTTCTGGTCGAAGCAGGATGAGGCCAATGTCGCTGCATATCGCTACGCACTCGACCATCTGACGTCCTCCCCTGGGCAGCTTCCTGCGGCGTACGAAGCGACCTTCCGTGCGGTGCGCGCCGTCGTGCAGGGAGAGCAGACGGCGGCGGAGGCGCTGGCCGCGCTCGACGCCGAGGTTGGACTGCGCGGCTCGCCCGGCGCGCCGGCGCCCCTGCAAACCACGATCGTCACCATGGCAACCACTGCTCCCCAGCTTGCGGCGGCGACTCCGCCTGCTGGTGCGATGGTGCTGACCTTCGCATGCTATCGGGAGCGGCTGCCGATGTACGCGACTGCGGTCGTGGACTTCCAGGCGTCAAATCCTGGCGTCTACGTAGAGCTTAAGGCGCTGGAGGACCTGGGGGTGACCGGCGAGGCTGCGGCTAAGCCAGGGGTGCTCGAGGCGGCCGCGGCGCAGGTGGACACCCTGTGCAGTGATTGGCTGCCCGTCATGATCCGGACCGGCAGTGCATCAACTGCACTACGAGATCTAGCCCCGTTCGTAGCGGCGGATGCCTCCTTCGATGCGGCGGACTTTTACCCTGGCGTGCTGGAGATGCTGCAGGGCAACGCACAGACCTGGGGCGTCCCACGGGCCCTGCGCCTGCAGCTGATCTACTACAATCAATTCCTGTTCGATCAGGCCGGGATCGCCTATCCTGCACCCGGTTGGACGTGGGATGACTTCCTGAGTACTGCTAAGGCCCTGACTCAGGCACAGGCGGACGGTAACATGCGCTGGGGCTTCACAGAGAACTGGCCTTCGCAGTTCGGCCTGCTGCGCGCTCTGGATGCGCAGCTTCTCGCAGCAGATGTGGCCGGTCTGACTACACCGGAGAGTCAGGCCGCCGTGCAATGGTACGTGGACCTGGTGAAGACGCACAAGGTGATGCCTGTTCCTGCGATCTATGCAGATTTTGCCCAAAGCAGCGGCCCCGACGCTGGATCCAATCCTTGGGCCGATGCAGCGATGTTCGCCGGAGTGGCTAACGGGGTGGGGTCCGACAGCCAGGGCCTGGCAGCGCGGATCGGCGTGGCGCCGTTTCCCGTGGGGACGAATGCCAGGACGACACCGCTGGAACAAGCCATCGACGCGCTCGTCATGAGTGCTGCGACACAACACCCTGAGGAGAGCTGGCGCTGGCTGGTCGTGGCGTCGCGCACCGCCGGCTACGCCGAACGATGGGTGCCGGCCCGGCGCACCCGTTTCGAGGCCAGCGCATCGCTCGCGGGCGTCGATTCGGGCGTGCACAGCGTCTACCAGTACGCGCTCGAGCATCTCGCGCCGCTCTCGGCCCTGGATGGGACGGCCACTCAGGCGTTACGGCAAGCCATTCGCGCGGCCATGATTGACGATGTACCGGTCGGCGAGGCCCTGCGGCAGGCCGCCGGGCAGTAGACTGCGAGCCGGAGACACATCCAGCCGGTTGCCCTGTACTCTGAGGCAACCGGCTGGCCATCTGCTGACGCAGCAGGCGCGGAGACGCCATTCGCCGCGACCACATTGGCGTCTCAAAACACCTTCCCCTCCCCATGATGGTATACTTGACGTAGGGCACAGGTACGACTCCTGACTTCGCGGGAGGAGGTTGCCGCCCTGTTTCTACGCACCATGGCCGCATTGCTTTCGCGCGGAAGGTCGCGTCAGGCGGGATTTCGCCATGTTCCCCCAACCGCGTTGCGACAAAAGTCCCTGACGAGCGCGGACTTCCATGCTACCATGACACTGGCGGCGGAGCATTTTCGCGCCAGGAGTGAGCGCAATGAGCGGAGACGTGCTACCCGAGATCAATCTCAATGCCTGCACGGGGTGCGGCGATTGCCTGCCCGCGTGTCCGGCCGGCGCCCTGGCCGTCGTGGACGGCAAGGCGCGCGTCGCGCACCCGGACCGGTGCGAGTATGACGGCGGGTGCGAACCCGCCTGTCCCGAGGGCGCCATCTCGCTCCCATACGTGATCGTGTTGGCCTGATTCTTGCGGCAAGAGACTTAAGTCTCTGACGCAGCTTGTTCCGCGAGGTACAATCGAACGTGGGGCACACCGCCAGTCGCGGCCCCACCCACCATGAAGAGAGGGCGCCATGCTCAACCACTTTTGCCCGGGCTCCAGCAGCCTGCGCCGGGACATCACGCTGACCATCAAGACATGCCCCCAGTGTGGGGCCGATGTCGAGCTATTTTCCATCGACAAGAAGATCGCGTGCGACAGGTGCGGCTTCGTCGTGTTCAACAGCATCCAGTCGTGCGTCCAGTGGTGTCGCTACGCGGAGCAATGCATGGGCGCCGAGGTGGTGGCCCAATTCAGGAAGACGGCAGGCAACGCATGACGAAGACCATTCGGAACATCATCACCATCGACGAAGAGAAGTGCGACGGCTGCGGCAACTGCGTGCCCGCATGCGTCGAGGGCGCGCTGCAGGTGATCGACGGCAAGGCGCGCCTGGTCAAGGAGAGCTACTGCGACGGGCTGGGTGCGTGCCTGGGCGACTGCCCGCAGGGCGCGCTGACCGTTGTGCGGCTCGAGGTGGACGCGTACGACGAGCCGGCCGTGCTCACCTTCCTGGAGCAGAAATCGCCCGAACTGGTGGAGCGCCACGTCGAGCACCTGCGCAGCCACGGGATGGCGTCGTCCCACACGCCCAAGCCCCAGCGCGCGCCGGTCGCCATGTGCCCGTCGGTCGCAGTCAGCGCGTGGAGCGAGCCGGCCCTCAAGCCGGCGGTTGACACGGCGTCCGCGCGGGTTCCCTCCGAGCTGCGCCAGTGGCCGGTGCAGTTGACCCTGCTGCCGGTGCGCGCGCCGTTCCTCCAGGGCGCGGACCTCACCCTGATCGCGGACTGCGTGCCCTTCGCCAACCCGAACATGCACGCGGACTTCATCCGAAACAGCGCGATCGCGGTCGGGTGCCCCAAGCTGGACGATGCCCAGGCATACATCGAGAAGCTGACGCAGATCCTGGCGAACAACGACATCCGCAGCCTTAAGGTCGCCTACATGGAAGTGCCGTGCTGCCGGGGCATGGTCTTCATCGCAGAGCAGGCGCTGCGCGCCAGCGGCAAGCAGATCCCCCTGGAGACCGTACTCGTCACGATCACCGCATAGCGTTTGCATTCGCGTTTGAGGTACATTACACTAATGATACATTGTGCCGCGTGCGGGACACACGCGGCACAACAGCCTGAGCACCGATTCTCCGCCCGAGGAGGTCCTGCATGCAGAATGCCCCACCCGAAGTCAAGCCGAAAGGCGGCATCGCGCAGTTCTTCAGCGCCTTCCCCCTGTGGACCTGGATCACGCTTGCCGGCCTGTTCGGCGGTGTCGCAGGGCTGGGCGGCTTCACGCTCACCTACGCCAACTTCCTCGCCTACATGGGCAACGATCCGGCGACCTGCGCCCAATGCCACATCATGCGCGAACACTACGACGCCTGGGCGCGCGGCACGCACCATGCCGTTGCCGTGTGCAACGACTGTCACGCGCCGCACGATAACCTGGTGCACAAGTACTACGTCAAGGGCGTCAACGGCATGCGTCACAGCTACGCGTTCACGACCGGCGACTATCCCGACCCGCTGGTCATCACCGGGATGAACTACGAGGTGACGCAGCACGCCTGCCTCTATTGCCACAGCGACCTGACCCAGGCGATGAATTTCGCGCACACGGATGAACCCACCGACTGCCTCACGTGTCATGAGGGCGTCGGGCACGACAAATAGGAGGAGAGAACCATGTCATCGTCCCCATCTGGTAAGTCTTCGCGCCGGGGCTGGCTGTGGGTCGTGCTGGCCTTCTTCGCCGGCCTGCTCATCATGGGCGCGGTTGCCTTCATGCTCACCAACATCCAGACCCGCAAGGCCGAGGCCGTCGAGTTTCCCCTGAAGACGGTCGCGATCGGCGAGAAGGAACTGGACCCGGCCGTGTGGGGCCAGAACTTCCCGCGGCAGTACGACTCCTTCAAGAAGACCGAAATCGACGGCAACAAGACGCCATACGGCGGCTCGGAGCCCTACGACAAGCTTGAAGCGTACCCCATGCTGAAACGCATGTGGGCCGGCTACGCGTTCGCCGTGGACTTCAACGAGGAGCGCGGGCACTACTACGCGCTGATCGATCAGAAGGAGACCGAACGCCAGGAAGTGGTCAAGCAGCCATCTGCGTGTGCTAACTGCCATGCCGCCGAGTCACCGCAGCTCATCGCGGAGATGGGCTGGGAGGCCTTCAACCGGACGCCCTACAAGGAGATGCAGGACAAGCTGCACCTGGGGTCCTCGTGTGCGGACTGCCACGATCCGGTGACCATGGATCTGCGCATCACCCGCCCCGCGTTCAAGAACGCCATGGAGGAGATCGGGGTCGACCTGAGCAAGGCCACCCGCCAGGAGATGCGGACCTACGTCTGCGCGCAGTGCCACGTCGAGTATTACTTCGAGGGTGAGAACAAGCTGCTGACCTTCCCGTGGGACAACGGCTTCCGGATCGACGAGATCATCTCCTATTACGACGAGTACGGCTTCAAGGACTGGACGCACAAGGAGACGGGCGCGCCGATGCTGAAGGCGCAGCATCCGGAGTTCGAGACGTTCACCACCAGCCTGCACTACCGCTCGGGCGTCTCCTGCGCGGACTGCCACATGCCCTACATGCGCGAGGGCGCGGTGAAGGTGTCCGATCACTGGCTACGCAGCCCGCTCGACAACGTCAACCAGGCGTGCGGCACCTGCCACAAGCAGGACGAGCAGGCCCTGAAGGACCGCATCACCATCATCCAGAACAACACCGCGGAGCTGCTGCGCAGCACCGAGGTGGCGCTGGGCGAGGCGATGGATGCCATTGCCGCCGCCATGGCGGCCGGCGCGACGGACGAGCAGCTGGTGGAAGCCCGCGATTTCCACCGCAAGGCCTCCATGCGCTACGACTTCACGATGTCTGAGAACAGCACCGGCTTCCACAGCCCTCAGGAAGCCGCGCGCAACCTGGCCAACGCCATCGACTTTGCCCGCAAGGCACAGATCAGCGCCTTGAGCCTGGTCGGCACGGCACAGAAGTAGTTTGGTTCCGCGCGGGGGTGAACGCAGGCGTCAGGCCCTGTTCACCCCCGCGCTCCGCATCCTTCGACTGCGGGCGGCGGCCCTCCGCTCAGGACGCTCCGGGCAGGATGCTCCACTACATTCGCCCCAATGGAAGCACGCCCCTTCGCCTCCCCTCTTTTGCCAGCACCCGCGCCTTGGGCTATACTGCGAGAGTGACGACCCAGTGCGGTCCGTCGCGCCCCGGCCACGCTGTCCGCAGCAACCATGCGCGTTCCAAGGGAGGTTTCCGTGCCTTTTCCACGTTCGAGCGGTGTTTTGTGCCATCCGACCTCGTTTCCTTCGCGGTTCGGCATCGGCGACCTCGGCCAGGGCGCCTACGACTTCATCGACTGGCTGGCTGAGGCCAGGCAGCAGCTGTGGCAGGTCCTTCCGCTGGGCCCCACGGGCTACGGAGACTCCCCGTACCAATGCTTCTCGGCGTTTGCCGGCAACCCCATGCTCATCAGCCCGGAGAAGATGGTCGAGGAGGGCCTGCTGCCCCTGGATGCCATCGCCGATATCCCGGACTTCCCCGCGGACCGCGTCGACTTCGGGTGGGTGATCCAGTACAAGCAGGACCTGCTGCGCCAGGGCTACGCCTATTTCAAGGCGTACGGGACGGACCGGCAGCGTGACAGCTTCGCCTGGTTCCGCGAGCAGAGTGCCGCGTGGCTGGCGGACTTCGCCCTGTTCATGGCCATCAAGCGGCACTTCGGCGGCGGCAGCTGGCATGATTGGCCGCGCGACATCCGGCTGCGCCGGGTCGATGCGCTGGATGCGCTCAGCGAGACGCTGCAGGACGAGGTCGAGTACCATGCATTCCTGCAATGGGTCTTCTGGGAGCAATGGGAGGCGCTGAAGGTCCACACCGGCGAGCGGGGCATCTCGATCATCGGCGATATTCCCATCTTCGTCGCGGAGGATTCCGCGGACGTCTGGGCCAACCGCGATCAGTTCAAGCTGGACGCGGACGGCAACCCGACCGTCGTTGCAGGCGTGCCGCCGGACCTCTTCTCCGAGCTCGGACAGCGGTGGGGCAACCCGCATTACGACTGGGCCCGGATGCGCGCAGACCGCTTCCGTTGGTGGATCGATCGGGTGCGCCAGACGCTCAGGCTGGTCGATATCGTGCGCATCGATCATTTCCGCGGCTTTGCCGCATCCTGGGAGATCCCTGCGAGCGAGGAGACGGCCGTCAAGGGCGAGTGGGTGAAGGCGCCGGGGCGAGAGCTGTTTGTCGCGCTGCAGCAGGCCATGGGCGACCTGCCGTTCATTGCGGAGGACCTGGGCATCATCACGCCGGACGTGGAAGCGTTGCGGCTGGGCTTTGGCCTGCCGGGGATGAAGGTGCTGCAGTTCGCCTTCGGCATGGAGTTCAACCCGCAATACCTGCCGCATGCCTTCGAGCAGAACTACGTCGTCTATCCGGGCACGCACGATAACAACACCACGGCCGGCTACTACGATGAGGCCGAGCGCACCGACCAGGAGCGCCGCAACATCCGCCGCTACTTCCGCAGCGACGGCAGCGACGTGGCGTGGGACTTCATCTGCAGCGCGTGGTCCAGCGTGGCGAACCAGGCGCTGGCCATCCTGCAGGACGTGATGAGCCTGGGCGGCGAGGCGCGCATGAACTTCCCCTCCACCTCCAGCGGCAACTGGCATTGGCGCTACACGCCCGAGATGTTGAGCGGCGCGCTGGCGGAGCGTCTGCGGGAGATCACCGAAGTGTACGGTCGCGTAAAGCAGCCGCAGATCGATGCCCAAGCCGCCGTCGAGTCACGCTATCCCCCGGGATACCCGATCTGATCACCGATCGAACAGGAAAACATCAGAGGAGAGACAGTCATGAAGGAATCTACTGAGGCCAATCTGAAGGACGCTTTTGCCGGCGAGAGCCAGGCGCACATGAAGTACATGGTCTTCGCGGATCGCGCGGAGCGCGAGGGATGGGCGAACATTGCGCGCATCTTCCGCGCCGCGTCTTACTCCGAGCAGATCCACGCGACCAATCACCTGAAGGCGCTCGGCCTGGGCAAGACGGCTGAGAACCTCGAGGTTGCCTACAACGGCGAGGCCTTCGAGATCGACACCATGTACCCCGATTACATGCAGGTGGCCGAGCAGGAGGACGAGAAGCGTGCACTGCAGAGCATGAGCGCAGCCAACGAGGCCGAGAAGGTGCACGCCGGCCTGTATCAGCGGGCGAAGGCGGCCGTGAGCGGCAATGCCGACATGCCGGCTGTTGCGATCTTCGTCTGCCCCGTCTGTGGTTACACCATGGAGGGCGAGGCCCCCGAACGCTGCCCCATCTGCCAGGCGCCCAGCAGCAAGTTCATCCAGTTCTAGGAACGGCGCAGCACCGCGACCTCCGGGGTCTGCCAGACCCCGGAGGTCGCCAGGCGCCTGGACCACGACGCGAGGATGGATTTCACCATGACCAAGTACGTAGCCGCGATCGACCAGGGAACCACCAGCACCCGCTGCATCGTTTTCGACCACGAAGGCCGCATCCGGGCATCGCACCAACTCGAGCATTCGCAGATCTACCCGCAGGCCGGCTGGGTGGAGCATGATCCGCTGGAGATCTGGGCGCGGACGCAGGACGTCGTGCGCGGCGCGCTCGACCGCGCGGGGGTGACCCCGGCGGACCTCGCCGCGGTCGGCATCACCAACCAGCGCGAGACGACGCTGGTCTGGGACCGCCGCACTGGCAAGCCGTACTACAATGCCATCGTCTGGCAGGACACGCGCACGGACAAGCTGATTGCGGAGCTGGGCCGCGAGGGCGGCCAGGATCGCTTCCGGGCGCAGACGGGCCTGCCCCTCGCCACCTACTTCTCCGGCCCCAAGATCCGCTGGATCCTGGACAACGTGCAGGGCGTGCGCGAGGCTGCGGAGCGGGGCGATGCCATCTTCGGCAACGTCGACACCTGGGTCATCTGGAACCTGACCGGCGGCGCCAGCGGCGGCGTGCACGTGACCGACGTGACCAATGCCAGCCGCACCCTCCTGATGAACCTGCGCACCCTCGATTGGGACGACGAGATCCTGCGCGTCCTGGGCATCCCGCGGTCCATGCTGCCGGCCATCCGGCCCTCCAGCGATCCCGAGTTCTACGGCTACACCTTGGGCAAGGTGCCCGTCTGCGGCGACCTGGGCGACCAGCAGGCCGCGCTCGTGGGGCAAACCTGCTTCCGCCCGGGGGAAGCCAAGAATACGTACGGCACCGGCTGCTTCATGCTGATGAACACGGACACCCTGGCCGTGCCGAGCAAACACGGCTTGCTGACGACCGTGGCCTACAAGCTGGGCGCCGCGCCGCCCGTCTATGCGCTGGAGGGCTCGATCGCCATCACGGGCGCGCTCGTGCAGTGGCTGCGCGACAACCTGGGCTTCTTCGAGTTCTCGAAGCACGTGGAGGACTATGCGCGCAGCGTCGCGGACAGCGGCGGCATTTACTTCGTGCCCGCGTTCTCCGGCCTCTTCGCGCCTTACTGGCAGGCCGACGCGCGCGGGGTCATCGTGGGGCTCACCCGCTTCATCAACAAGGGCCACATCTGCCGCGCAGCGCTCGAAGCGACCGCCTACCAGACCCGCGAGGTGCTCGACGCGATGGAGCAGGACTCCGGCGTGCAGCTGACCTCGCTGAAGGTCGACGGCGGCATGGTGTACAATGAATTGCTGATGCAGTTCCAGGCCGACATCCTGGGCGTGCCGGTCGTCCGGCCGGTGGTCGCGGAGACGACTGCGCTGGGCGCGGCGTATGCGGCCGGGCTGGCCGTCGGCTACTGGGCCAACCTGGACGACCTGCGCCGCAACTGGCAGGTCGGCAACACCTGGGAGCCGCAGATGGACGAGCCCGCGCGCGCCGCGCTCTACCGGGGCTGGCGCAAGGCGGTCGAACGCTCGATGCACTGGCTTGAGTAAGACGTCAACCCTAGCCGTAGAGACGTTGCATGCAACGTCCCTACGAAGGCATGTACCATCAATATCTGGGCAAGGAAGTCACCCACCATGCCTGAAGACTACGATGTCCTGGTCATCGGCGGCGGCGCGACGGGCGGCGGCGCGGCGTTCGACCTGGCGCTGCGCGGGCTGCGCGTCGCGCTGATCGAGCGGCACGACCTGACCGACGGCACGTCCGGGCGATACCACGGGCTGCTGCATTCCGGCGGCCGCTATGCGGTGCGCGACCCGGAGTCGGCCCGCGAATGCATCGAGGAGAACCGCATCCTCCGGCGCATCGTCCCCCACGCGATCGAGGACACGGGCGGCTTCTTCATCACCACGCCGCAGGATGATCCCGAGTTTGCAGACAAATGGCTGGCGGCCTGCCGTGCCTGCGGCATCGAGGCTGAGGAATTGCCCGTTGCACAACTGCTCAGCGAGGAGCCGCACCTCAACCCGAAGACGTCGCGCGCGTTTCGCGTGCCGGATGCGTCGTGCGATTCGTTCGATGTGCTCACCGCGCTCGGCGCGGCGGTGGTGGCGCACGGCGGGACCGTGCTGACCTATCACGAGGTGGTCGATCTGCACGTCGACGCGGGCCGCGTGACCGGCGCCACGGTGCGCAACAAGCGCACGGGCGACGTGCGCCGGCTGGCCGCGCCGATGGTGATCAACGCGGCGGGCGCGTGGGCCGGCCAGATCGCCGGCATGGCCGGCTGCCCGGTGACCGTCCGGCCGAGCAAGGGCACGATGGTCGCGATGGCCTATCGCTTCGTCAACACGATCATCAACCGCTGCCACATGCCGGGGGACGGCGACATCCTGGTGCCCGTCGGCACCGTGGCCGTGATCGGCACCACGTCGGTCAACGTGGCGGATCCGAACGACACGAGCGTCGAGGCGTGGGAAGTCCGGAAGATGCTCGACGAGGGCGAGATCATGGTGCCCGGGTTCAGCCAGGCGCGCGCGTTGCGCGCGTGGGCCGGCGTACGGCCGCTTTACGAAGAGGGCGGCGACGCGTCGGGCCGGGAGGCCAAGCGCACCTTCGCGGTCCTGGATCACGAACCGCGCGACGGCGTGCGCGGGCTGGTCACCGTGGTCGGGGGCAAGTTTACGACCTACCGGATGATGGCCGAGCGCGCGGCCGACGTGGCCGCACGCCAACTGGGCGTCACCCGGCCCTGCACCACGAAGGAGACGGTGTTGCCGGACGCGCGCCAGCCGCTGACCGGCGCCAGGCCGCACTGGTTGGGCCATCGCCTCGATCACCTGGAGCGGACGGAGCGGCCGGGCCAGCTCATCTGCGAGTGCGAGCTCGTCACCCGCGCGGAGATCGAGGAGGCCGTGCGCCTGCATCCCGATCCGGTCGCGCCGTGGGTGCTGGACGATCTGCGCCGCGATCTGCGCCTGGGCATGGGGCCGTGCCAGGGTGGTTTCTGCGGGCTGCGCGCGGCCGGCATCCTGCACGAGATCGGCGAGATGGACGCAGCGCAGGCCACTGCCGCGCTGGCCGATTTTGCCCAGCGGCGCTGGAAGGGCCAGCGGCCCCTCCTGTGGGGCCAGAACCTGCGCCAGGCATTGCTCGACGAGCATATCTACCGGGACATCCTGGGGCTGGATCAGCTCGCGGTGCACGGTGGGGAGGCTGCCGATGGATGACGTGCTGGTGGTCGGCGGCGGACCTGCGGGCCTGCTCTCCGCATGGCTGGCCCGGCAGCGGGGGGCGAAAGTGCGCCTGGTGGCGGCCGGCATCGGGTCGACGCACATCATGCCCGGCTGGCTCGCCCTGTCCAACGCGGGCGATTTGCCTGCCGGCCTGGCCGCGCTGGCGGACAGCCCCGGCCATCCGTATGCCCTGGCCGGGCTGGACAGCCTCCGCGCGGGCATCGCGGCGCTGCAGGAAGTCGGCGAGGCCGCGGGCCTGCGCTACCGCGGGGGACTCGAGCGCAACCTGCGCCTGCCCACCGCGCTCGGAGCGGTGCTGCCTGCCGCGTACGCACCCGAGAGCTTCATCGCGGGCGACCTCAACGCGGGCGGCCCGAACGCGGGCGGCCCGAACGGGGGCGGCCCCATGCTCATCGCAGGGCCGGGCGGCTGGCGCGATTTCTATCCCGCGCTGGTTGCCGGCAACCTGGCGCGCCAGGGTTTCCCCGCCCAATCGTTCGCGTTCGACCTGCCGGAGATCCATGCGGTCAAGTTCGACAACCTGGCCACCGGCCTGGCACGGCTCTTCGATCGCGCCGAGGTGCGCGAGCGCGTTGGGAAGCAGATCGCGGTGCGCCTTAACGGCGCCGGCCGCGTGGGGCTGCCCGCGGTCCTGGGCCTCGATGCCCATCCTGCCGCCTGGCAGCACCTGCAGGAGCTGATCGGCGTGCCGGTGTTCGAGATTCCGACCCTGCCGCCCAGCGTGCCGGGCATCCGCCTCTTCAATGCCTTCAAGGTCGCGCTCGGGCGGGCAGGGGTGATGCCGCTGTTCAATATGCCGGTCGCGCGCGGACTGGTGGACGGGCGCCGCGTCACAGGGATCGCGGTCACCAACGTGGTGCGGGAGACGATCTACCGGGGCCAGAGCCTCATCCTGGCCACGGGCGGCCTGTACGGCGGCGGCATCACCAGCGACCCGGCGGGTGCGCTGGCCGAAGCGGTGCTGGGCCTTCCCGTGCATGGGGGCCTGCCTTTCGATGCCTGGTTCGGCCAGGCGCTGCTCGGCACGGAGCACCCGATCCACCGGGCAGGCATCCTCGTCAATCGGGAGATGCAGCCCGTCGATCGGGCGGGAGAGCCGCTCTACGAGAACGCACGGATCGCGGGCCGGCTCGTGGCGGGCTATGGTGGCGTCAGCGAGGGCTCGACGGAGGGCGCCTGGCTCGCGACCGCGGCCCGTGCTGTGTCCAGCCTGCTTGCCTGAGGCGTGCGGCGTCGCTGAGGAGAGAAAAAATGATCAAGATGCGTCCGAACCCGGGACTGACGTTCGACGATGTGCTGCTCGTTCCGAAGCGCTCGCCCATCCGTTCGCGCGGCGACGTCAGTACGACGACCATGCTGTCGCGCCACCTGGCCATGAATATCCCGATCATCAGCGCCAACATGGACACGGTGACCGAGGGGAGGATGGCCGTGGCGATGGCCCGCGCCGGCGGCATCGGCATCATCCACCGCTTCATGTCGCCCGAGCGGGAGGCCGAAGAGGTGCGCAAGGCCAAGCGCGCGGAGAGTCACATCGTCGAGTCCCCGCGTACGATCGGGTGCGGGGCCACCTGCCGGGAGGCGCGCACGGTAATGGCCCGCCACGGCATCGGCGGGCTGGTCGCGCTGGATGAGGGTGGTTTTCCGGCCGGCATCCTGACCACCCGCGATCTCGAGTTTGCGGCGGACGATGTGGACATCTGCCTGGTCATGACCCCGGCGGTCCGCATGATTACTGCGCCGGCCGGCACCTCGATCGAGGACGCGCAGCGCATCCTCTACCAGCACCGGATCGAGAAGCTGCCCCTTCTTCACCCGGACGGCCGTCTGGCAGGCCTGGTCACGACCAAGGACATCATGCGCAGCCTGCAGCATCCGCACGCGACGAAGGATCACAAGGGCCGGCTGCGCGTCGGCGCTGCGGTGGGCGTGCAGTCGGGATTCCTGGAGCGGGCCGGCCTGTTGCTCGATGCGGGCGCGGATGTGCTGGTCGTCGACATCGCGCACGGCCATTCTGACAATGCCATCAACGCGGTGCGCGAGTTGCGCCGCGAGTTCGGCGACATCGAAATCGTGGCGGGCAACGTGGCGACCGGCGAGGGCACGCGCGACCTGATCGAGGCCGGCGCGGACGCGATCAAGGTGGGGGTCGGCCCCGGGTCCATCTGCATCACGCGCATCGTGACCGGATTCGGCGTGCCCCAGCTGACCGCGGTCGCAGAGTGTGTGGAAGCAGCGGCGCCCTACCGCGTGCCGATCATCGCGGACGGCGGCATCCGCACCTCCGGCGATGTTGCCAAGGCCCTGGCCGCTGGCGCGCAGAGCGTCATGATCGGCAGCCTGCTGGCCGGAACGGACGAAAGCCCCGGCATCGTGGTGCTGCGCAACAACCGGCGCACCAAGGTGAGCCGGGGCATGGCGTCGCTCGGCGCGACGATGGACCGGCCCGACCGCAAGGGCGAGGGTGACGGCGACGATCCATCCTGGTCGCGCGTGGTGGCCGAAGGCGTCGAGGCGGCGGTCCCCTACAGGGGCTCCGTGGACGAGCTTCTGGCCCAACTGGTCGGTGGCCTGCGTTCCGCGCTCAGCTATGCCGGTGCGAACAGCATCGTCGAGCTGCAGGAGAAGGCGGAATTCGTGCAGATCACCCAGGCCGGCGTGGCAGAGAGCCACCCGCACGATGTGGAAGTCATCTAGCCACCATGTCATCACCCTTCACCCCCAGCCTGCTCGAGGACATTCGGCGCACTGCCGAGCTGTGCGTCAAATGCAACATCTGCACCAGCGCGTGCCCGGTCGTGCCCGCAACTGACCTGTTCCCGGGGCCGAAGTACGTGGGGCCCCAGGCGCAGCGATTCCGCGATCCGGGCGCGCCGTCGCCCGACGCGTCGCTCGACTACTGCTCCGGCTGCGGCATCTGCACCCTGGTCTGCCCCCACGGGGTGCAGGTCATGGAGATCAATACCGCGGCCAAGGCCGAGCTGCGCAAAGAGCAGTTCCGCCGGAACCCGTTGGACCTCAAGTGGTGGCGCAACACTGCGTTCGGCTACAACGAGGTGATGGGGCAGGTAGGAGGGTGGGTTGCCCCGCTGGCTAACGCGCTGCTGCGGCTCAGGCCGGTGCGCATTCTGATGGAGAAGATCGTCGCGATCGATCGCGATGCGCCCTTCCCGGTCTTCCACTTCAGGAAGTTTCGCGGGTGGTTCTTCGGATCGCATCAACGGACCAAGGCGCCCGTGCCGCCCGGTGCGCCCAAGGTGGCCTATTTCCACGGCTGCGCAACGCAGCACTACGAGGCCCAGGTCGGCAAGGCCATCGTCGCGCTGCTGGAACATAACGGCTTCGAAGTGATCCTGCCCCCACAGAACTGCTGCGGCCTGCCGATGCAGTCGAATGGCAACTTCGCTGAGGCACGACGCTATGCGCGGGCCAACCTGCGGAAGCTCGCCCCGATTGCCAGAGAGGGCATTCCGATTGTGGTGGGAGGCACGAGCTGCGGGCTGGAGCTCAAGTCGGAGTACCGCGAAGTGCTTGGGTTGCACACACCAGAAGCTGAGTTGGTGGCAGAGCACGTCTACGATATCAGCGAGTTCCTCTGGCTGCTGCACGAAGAGGGCCGCCTCAGGACCGACTTCATCCCGCAAAGCGGCCGCTATCTGCCCTATCATACTTCTTGCCATCAGAAGCTGCACCGTATCGGCCGGCCTGCGCTGGAACTGCTGGCGCTGGTGCCCGGCCTGACGATCGAGGAAATGGGCATCGACTGCTGCGGCATCACCGGGACGTACGGCTACAAGCACGAAAAGCACGCCATCGCCCAGGAGGTCGGCCGGCCGCTGTTCGAGAAGCTGAAGGCATCGGGTGCATCGGCCGCCATCTGCGATAACGAGACGTGTCGCTGGAACATCGCGGTTAGCTCCGGCCTGCCCGTAGTGCACACCGTGCAGGTGCTGGCCGAGGCCTACGGGCTGAACATCGCGTAGGAGACCGGGTGCGGATCCTCATCATCGGTGCGGGTGCGGTGGGCTGCTTCATCGGCGCCAGGCTGGCGCTTGGCGGCCACGAGGTGACGCTCGCCGGCCGGCCTGCGCTGGTCGAGGCCGCGCGCTCAGCAGGCCTCATCCTGCGTGAGCCGGAGGGCGAGCGCAGCACCGGTCCTCTGGCGGCCCACACCTCTCTCCTCGAGGCCTTCGCCCATGCCTCCTACGATCTGGCCGTCCTGACCGTCAAGGCGTACGACACAGCGCCGGCGATCGCAGAGCTGCGCGCCGCAACCTCCGCTCCGCCGCCCATCGTGAGCCTCCAGAACGGCGTTGGCAACGAGGAGGCGCTGGCGATCGCGTTCGGCGCGGCGCGCGTGATCGCGGGCGCGATCGAGACGCCCCTCTCGATGCCCGCGCCGGGCCTCGTCGTGGCGCACCGCGCGCGCTATCGTGCCGGCATTGCGCCGGTCGCAGCGCAGTCGCCCGCCGGGCTGGCCGGCGACGCGCTCGAACGCGCCGGCATCCGCGTCGACCGCTTTGCGGATTGCCGTCGCCTCAAGTGGTCGAAGCTCCTGCTGAACCTGCCCGCCAATGCGTCGTGCGCCATCCTGGGGTGGACCCCCGCGCAGGTCATGGCCGATCCCATCGCCGCGGCGCTGGACGCCCGTGCCTGGCAGGAAGCATTCCGCGTCATGTCCGCACTGCGCATCCGGCCGGTCGCGCTGGCCGGCTATCCGCTGCCGCTGCTGGCGCCCATCGTCCGCCCCCTGTCGCCCGTGCTGCTCGCGCGCGGCCTGGCGCGCACCGTATCCGGCGGCCGGGGCAGCAAGACGCCCTCCCTGCTGGTCGCACTCGCCGCGGGCAAGCCGTCCGAGGTGGCGTGGCTGAACGGCGCGGTCGCTGAGGCAGGCGAAACGCACGGCGTGCCTGTGCCAGTCAACCGCGCGTTCACGGACATCCTCACCGCCCTCAGTTCCGGCGCCGCGTCGCGGGATGCCTGGCGCGGCAACGTCGACCGCCTCGCCACCGCGGCCGGGTGTTGACGGTCCGCTTCATCTAACACAAGGCCTTGATACAACCCTCTGTGTTGAGTAGTCATTCACTACCTGAATAACTACCATTCAGGACACATTCATTGGGCAGCAGATCCGGCGCCTGGACGATAGGATCGTGGCTGTTCCCTGGACGTTGCTCACCGGTTGACCGCGGCCTGCGACGCGCACTCCTTCCCCACTCCCCGCTCCCCGGTCCCCACTCCCCGATCCCCAGTCCCCGATCCCCAGTCCCCGCTCCCCAATTCCCATTCTCCACCACTGGACAACCTGCGCGATCGCGCTGTAGAATGGTCACGTCGGCTCACTTGTATGCTATCCACCACCGTCCCGCGAAACACAAGGAGGCCTGCATGATCCCCGTCCGTCTCTTGCGCCCCGCGCTCGCCGTCGT
>CAZMIS010000034.1:0-18520 GCA_964566325.1 uncultured Anaerolineales bacterium | reverse complement strand
GGCGGCGCCCTCCACCGGCTGGGTGCTCGACACAGCCAGGTAACCGGCAGTCACGAACTTGAAGGACAGGTCACCCTGCAGCGCAAGGCCGGCTGCGCTCGTCGCCTTCGAGGCCAGCGTGACGCGATACTCCTTGCTACGTTCGAGGCGCACCTTCGGCGTGAAGGTGAGCTGATTGCCGTCGACCTTGATGTCGCCCGGCACGTTCGGCTCGATGCTGAACGCGCTGCCGGTGCTGGCCGGGTCCATCGGCTGATCGAACGTGACGATCACGGGCGCTGCGATGAACTGCTCTTCGCCCCGATCCGGCCGGACGCTGACGACGGTGGGGGGGAGGGGCGGCCGGGTCGGGGTGGGCGCCGGCGCATTTGTTGCGGCCGGAGCCTGTGCGACAGGAGCCTGTGCGACAGGAGCCTGTGCCACAGGAGCCTGTGCCACAGGGGCCAGTGTCACAGGAGGCTGTGCTGGTGGCATCTGCGCGGCGCCGGCGGTCGCGCCCTTTTCCGGCGCGACGGGAGTGGCTCCGCCGCCGCAACCCGTCAGTACGAGAAGGACGATGATGGCAATGCTGGAGAGTGTGCGACTGAGACGTGGACCTTGCATGATATCCTCCAACCTGAGAAGCGGCCTGGCTTCGACGGCCGTATCGTGACAAAGCAGAGATGCCGCGCGGCTCGACCATCGCGGCTATTGATTAGGTGACGGCAGCGCTGCTGCCTTGGTTCCCGGCAGCGCGAAACTGCGCCCGGCCGGCGTGCCGCTCCGTGGCGCCTGCACTCAGGGCTCGATCACCACGGCCACTTCGGCGCTGTGCTCCAGGCTTCCGTCAGCGCGGCGCGCGTACGCGGCGAAGACGTGCCGGCCGGGCGCCAGGGTCCACCACGCCGTGTACTCGGGTCCCGACACCGTGGCGAACGCCACGCCGTTCACGGTCAGGGTGATGTCGCCCGCCGTCGGGAATGCCGCCAGCGCCGTGACCGGCAGCTGCTGTACGCTGCGCGGCAACTGCGGATCGATGCGGAGCCGCCGGTTCGCGTCCGGGCTCGTCAGCCGGAGCGCGGCCGCCGGGACGCGCGCCTGGCCGCCATCCTGGGCTGCGGCGAGGCCTGCGGATGCGCTGGGCGGCTGGAGAAAGCCATTCTCCCTGGCCCAGGCCTGATATTCGGGGCCCAGCACCCAGAACGTCCGGGGCTGGGCGCCTGGGATCCGCTCGGCCGAGACGCGGCCCGTCGCGGGGTCGATCCAGGCGAGAACATGGTCGCGGTCGATCCCCGCGGGTCCGGCGCCTTCGATGAACCACTCCAGCCGGCGGCTGGGACACGGCACGGCCTGGCCAACCACCGCGCCCGGCAGCAGGCCCGAGTCCGCACAGACTTCCATCTGTATGAGGCCCGCCGGGATGGTGAACTCCGTGACGACACGGCCGCGCAGCACGGAGGTCATGTAGTCGTGCCAGATCGGCGCCGCGCCCGTGACGCCGCTCACGTCCTTCATGGGCGTGTTGTCTGCATTGCCGACCCAGACGCCAGCGACAAGGTCGGGCGTGTAGCCGATGGTCCAGTTGTCGCGCCAATCCGTCGTCGTGCCCGTCTTTGCGGCTGCGGGCCGGCCGATATCCAGCGGGCTGCCCTGGCCGAAGGCCGGACGGCGAGCCAGGTCGTCGCTCAGGATATCGGTGAGGAGGAAGGCGACCCGCTCGTCGAGCACGCGGGCAAGCGGCGCCTGGTCAGAGGCTGACGCGCCGCCGAAACCGTTGGAGCCAGGCCAGATGATGTCGCCGTCGAGCGTTTCGATGAGCTCGATGGCGTAGGGCACGACGCGGGAGCCGCCGTTGGCCAGCGCGGCGTAGGCCGCGGTCAGATCGATCAGCCGCACCTCGCCGCCGCCCAGGGTCAGCGACAGGCCGTAACGCGACTCCGGGGGCTCGCCATCCTCCTTGGGCGAGGCGGCGGCGTCTGCGCCGGCGGCCGGCTGCCAGGCGATGCCCAGATCGCGCGCCAGCGAGATGAGCGAGGCGACGCCAACGAGATCCAATGCCCGGACGGCCGGGATGTTGTAGCTGTTCGCCAGGGCGGCGCGCAGCGTCACCGGCCCGTGGTATCGACGATCGTAGTTGTTTGGCGCGTAGGGCGCACCTTCGTCAGTCGTGAAGACCGTGCGGATGTCCGGTATGATCGTGGCCGGCGTCCACGCGCTGCGGCCTGCTCGTCGTGCTGCGTCCGGATCCATCGCCAGCGCATAAGTGAGCGGCTTGATAGCCGATCCCGGCTGGCGCTGGCTCAGCGCCGCGTTGACTGCGCCGCTCGTACGAATGTCGAAGTAATCCGGGCTGCCGACCATGGTAAGGATCGCACCGGTGCGCGGGTCCATGCCGACCAGGGCCGCGTTCTCGATGCGGCGGCTGGGGTCGGCCGTGACGTCGCAAGTGACCCCGGGCAGCGCATGGTCGGTCGAGGCGCAAGGTGTAAGTTGGCGCAGGCGCCGTTCGATCGCCCCCTCGGCCGCGCGCTGCCAGTCGAGGTCGAGCGTGGTCGTCACGCGCAGGCCCCCTGCCGCGATGCGCTCGGGGGGCAGCATGCTCTCCAACTGGCCCTGCACGAACATGACGAAATGCGGCGCCAGGATCGGAAAGGCAGTGCTGGCGAAGCGGAGCGCTTCGTCCCGGGCCTGCTGGGCCTGTTCTGCGGTGATGTCCCCCTGCGCGACCATGCGGCGCAGGACGGTGGCCTGGCGCACGCGTGCGGCGTCCGGGTTTTCGATGGGGTTGTAGCCCGCGGGCCATTGGGGCAATCCGCCAGCAATGCACATTGGGACAGGTCCAGCTCCCCTGCATGGACGCCGAAGTAGGCTTGCGCCGCCGCCTCGATTCCCGTGGCGAAGTGGCCGTAGTAGGTCGTGTTGAGATAGAGCGCGAGCAGCTCGTCCTTGCTGTAGCGCTGTTCGAGACGCCACGCCAGCCACGCCTCGCGCAGCTTACGGCTCAGCGACTGCTCGTACCGTTCGCCCTCCGGCAGCATCAGGTTGCGCGCCAGCTGCTGGGTCAGCGTACTGGCGCCCGAAACGATCTCCCCCGCGCGCCAGTTGGCCCAGGCCGCACGGGCGATGGATAGCAGGTCAACGCCGGGGTGGGAGTAGAAGCGCTCGTCCTCCGTTGCGATGGTGGCCTGCCGGCAGGCGGGAGGAATGTCGCTGAGGGCCAGCGGCACGTGCTTGCTGCCCATCGGATCGATCGCCTCGTACAGGACGCGTCCATGCCGATCGGCGATGAGGATGCTCGGCGTTGCGGGCTTCAGCAGCAGCGTGTCGATGTCGGGCAGGCGCGAGTAAGCCACCGCGCCTGCGATCGAGAGGATCGCGAGGAGCGCGATGGCGGCAATGGTGGCGCGGCAGCGGAGCGTGTGCATCGTTAGTCCTGCCATTAGTACGTTACGGCAGGCGCTGCGGTTCCGCTAGGGCGCCACCGTCAGTGACTGAAAGCGGACTGCAGCCGGGCCGAGGTAGGTCCCGTGGAAGTCCGTCTCCCGGCTCCAGGTCGCATCTGCAAGCGCGCTGAGGTAGTTGCCGATGAGCAGGCCGCCCTTGAACGGGACACGCCTGCGGCCGGTCACCGTGTAGCCCAACCGGATCTCGGATGCGAAATCACCGGTCACGTCGTCTGCCTCGAACGAGGAAAAGGCGGCGATTTCCACCAAGTCTCCCTGTCGCAGATCGGCGGCGGCCGTCCGACCGGGTGCGACTTCGATCACGCCGAATTCGCCGGTCGCCGGAATCCGGAGATACGCCGCGTGGCGCTGCCCCGCGCTGAATGCTGCCAGCCGGTTGTCGTCGATCAGGAGGAGACGCTGGCTCGGAATCCCTTCGGCGTCGAAGAGGTCTGAAGCGGCGCCGTACGGCGCCTGGCGGTTCGCCCACACCGTCAGCGGATCGCCGCGCACGGGCTCGCGGAAGACGGGCTCGCCCAACTCCCAGGTGCTTGACTTCGCGAATTTGGCGGCTGCAGAGCCCAGGTTTTGGATCACCCCGCAGTCCATGAACTCCGCGAGCGCCGAGCCGGCCAGGATCACCGGGCCCGCATGATGCGGCGGAGCCTGGGCCGCAAGGAGATCGCGCGCCCACCCGGCTCGTTCCGCCGCCACCTCCCGGAGGTGCAGATCGGCCAGCCGGCGACGCCGCATCTGGACATACGACTCGACCTCGTCGCCGCTGCTGCGGTCGCCGCCGCTGCGGTCGCTGATGGCGCGGCCATTGCGGGCCAGGAGCACCCACTCCAATTCCAGCGATGTGCCCCTTTGGGTGGCGTCGATGCCGCGGCTGTTGCGCAGACGCACCGACTTCTCTTCGGCAAAAAACTCGGCCGCTGCCAGGCGCACGCCGGCCTCTCCGGTGACCGCGTCGACCAGGCGACGGTGCGCGGCCGCCAGCGCGCCGGCCATGTCCCCGCAGAGGGCCTCGTCGAGCAGCGGCACGCCGGGCAGGCTTGCCGGCCCGGGCAGGCCGTAGGGCGGGTTGTGGACCAGCCCGGCGTGCAGGCTGGCCGCGTCGATGGCCGCGTCGATGTCCGCGCCCGGCAGCGGCGTGACGTTGCCCGCACCGGCGCTCGGCGGGCCTCCCGGGACGGTCGTGTCGCGCAGGACGTCGATCACATAGCGATCCTCGGTCACGTCCCGCACCGATTCGACCGCGCCGGGCACGGCGTAGAGCTGCGAACCGCGGCGGGTAACCTGGCGGAGCGTCCAGCCCAACAGATCGGTGCGCTTCCTGAGTGCGTCCGTAATGGCGTCGAACATCACCCCAGCCTCGCTTTCATCAGGAGATGCGGCCCGCCCGCGCTGACGCGCACCCATTCCTTGTGTCCCTTGCCGCAGCTGCCCGTGTCCAGCCCCCACTCATCGCCCACGCCGGAGACGCTTGCCAGGACATCGGGCACGTAACCGGTGATGCCGACCGGCGCGTAGATCTTCTCCGTGACGCGGCCGTGCCTGATCTCATGGCCGTAGTGGCACGTCACCTGGATGCCCCATCCCTTGGGATCCTCCATCCCCGAATACCACATCTCCAGGTAGATGCCGTCCTCCACCCGGCTGAATAGCTCGCTGACGGGCGTGGCGCCGCGCGCGAAGGCCGTGTTGGTCATCCGCGCGTACGCCTTTCGCGTGTAGTCCTGGCGCCGCCCGTTGGCCGTGCGGGGAAGGCCCAGCGCGGTCGCGGAATAAAGGTCGGTGATTCCCCGGCGGAAGATCCCGTCTTCGACGATCTGCGTCGGCCCGGCGAGCATGCCCTCGTCGTCGAAGAAGTACGAGCCGAAGCCGCGGGGATAGGAGGGATCGTCCCAGATGTTCACCAGGGGCGAGCCGATCCGCTGGCCCACGTGCTCGCTCGCCCGCGCCCGCTCCTTCAGGAACATGTCGGTTTCGACGCCGTGGCCGAACGATTCGTGCACCAGCGTGCCCGTCACCCAGGGCGCGGCCACGATCGTGTATTCGCCCGGCTCGATCCGTTGTGCGGCGAGAAGCTCGATCGCGACGCCAACGAGCTTCGCCAACTCCTCGTCGCTGATGTCGAGCAGCTCCCAGCCGCCGGTGCCGCCGTAGAGGGCGTAGTTGTAGCGCACGCCATCCGGCCCCTCCACGAACGCTGACAGGTTCATCCCGACCCGCTGGACCTGTTGGGCCAGGTCCGCGGTCCGGTTGGCGAACGCAGAGATCTCGGTCATCTCCCGGTAGCTGACGACCGCGTTGATCACGCGGCCATCCATCCTGCGCAGCCGGGACTGGACGTCGCGGCACCGGTCCAGTTTTTCCTGCGTGGACAGGGAGGCAGGGGGAACTTCCATCGGGGTGACGAAGTCGCCCACGCGCTCGGGCCCGGGGTCGATCGCGGGTCCGGCGACGGGTGAGAGCGGCTTCACCAGCGACACGGCTGCTCGCTCCACGGGGCCGAGGTCGAAGCCGCCCACGCCTGCCTCGTGCAGCGTCCGGCCGTCGTAAGCGGTGAGCACAGTTCCCGCGGTGCGCGGCAGTTCCTCGATGCGTTCCTCGCGGCTGTCGACCCGGATGGCCAGACCTCCGCGCTCGGAGAGGAGCGCGGCCGCATAGGGAACGGCCCGCTCCATGCCTGAGACGATGACTCCCAGATGCGATCGCAGCCTCGCCATCCCTGGTGGTAGTCCGAATTGCGTCACGCCAACCTCCTGACGTCGATCGATCGACTTTCGACCTATTGTAGCATCTTTCGTCAGCCGCCGCGCTCGGATTGTGCAGCGTAGAGCCGGCGCATTTCCTCGTTCGTCGCAAGCAGCGCCTCCAGCGTGCCCTGCGCGTCCACGCGGCCGTCCTTCAGCACGATGACCTGGTCCGCGCGGCGCAGGGCGCTGCGGCGATTCGAGACGGCGAGCACGGTCGCGCGCCAGGGCATGGCAGCAAGACGATCCCAGAGCAGTTCTTCGGTCTCGACGTCCAGCGCGCTGGAGAGGTCATCGAACACCAGCAGTGCCGGCCGGCGCACGAACATGCGCGCGGCGGCGCTCCTCTGGACCTGTCCGCCCGACAAGCGCACCCCGCGCGGCCCCACGACCGTCTCCAGTCCTTGTTCCAGCCGGAGAAGATCTGCGTCCATCACGGCGAGCGCGAGCGCGCCCTCCAGCTCTGCGTCGCTCGCCGGCAGGCCCTGGAGGATGTTCTCGCGGAGGGTGTCGCTGAAGAGCCGCGGGGCCTGCGCCGTGTAGGCACTCACGGGCGGGCCGAACGCGGCGGCCGGGTCGGAGACATGCCGGCCGTCACAGCGGAAATCGCCCGACTGCACCGGCAGCAGCCCCACCACCGCGCGCAGCAGCGTGGTCTTGCCAGAGCCGACGCGACCCGTGACCACCGTGATCTTGCCCGCCGGAACGGTGAATGAGGCGTCCTCGATCCCCCGGCCGGATGAGTCGTGCAGGCAGGTCAGACCGTGAACCTCGATGGCGGGCGGGAGATTGGCGCTGCTGACCGCGGTGGCCAAGCCCGGCGCCCGCCGCGGCCGATCGGCGATCGGCGCCAGCAGCCAGCTCTCGCCCGCGACCGCGGGCAGGACCGGTTGGCTCCTCATGAGCGCGGCCTGTCCCTCCTCCGGCGCCAGCTCGACGAGCCGGCCCAGCGCAACCCCTTGTTGCTTGTAGTCACCGACGAAGGTGCCGAGGTAAGAGGGCATGTCCGAGGTGAACCAGAGGAAGTACGTAAAGAGCGCAAAGTCTCCGACGGTGAACGACCCGGACAGCATGCCGCGGCTTGCCATCAGCAGCATCGCGCCGGTGCTCACCACTGCCGCGAAGCTCTGGATCGAGAATGCGATCACGTCGAGCATCCGGGCCCGGACCGTGATCCGGCTCCGATCATCGTTGAGCCTGTCGAGGCGCCGCACCGCGCGGTCTTCGGCGTCCGGTCCCGCAAGCTTGAGCACCTGGGCTGCCTGGAAGATCTCGGTGAGAAAGCCCATCACCCGATCTCCGGCTTCGCCTTCCAGCTTGCGCATGGCCAGCATGCGGCCCCAGACGGCGCGGCCCACACTGTAGGCGATGAGAATGGGCAGGAAGGCCACGAGGGTGATCTTCCAGTCGATGCTGGCCATGATCGCGACCGCGGCAACGAACGAGACGAGGTTACCGGCCATGTCCGGCAGCCAGGTGGGGAAGTCGCAGAGCTCCGCCACATCGTCGCGGTAACGATTGAGGGCCTCGCCCGTCGGGATGGGGTGGGCCAGTGCGCCGGGTCGTCGCAGCAGTGCGGCGAACAGATTGTTCTGCACCAGCGATGCCGCTGCGTAGCGGAACGTCCAGCCCGCAAACGCCTCGCCGTAGGTGGCGGCCATGCGCGCCACGCCGATGCCGGCGTAGATCGCGATCAACGCCCAGATGTCCACCTGCAGGGGCGAGTGGCCCGTGATGCGATCGAAGACGGCCTTCTCCACCAGGCCGGGCAGAAACTGCGAGCCCAGGAAGAAGATCCGGAGGAGTGCATGCAGGGCAAAGGGCCGGCGGGCATAGCCCATCAGGTGGCGCATGAACGGCATCACGCCCGTGTGCGCGATCATGCCAGCACCTCTTCCAGGCCGGTCCTGAGGAGATGCGCAAACCTGGAGTTCGGATCAGCTTCCAGGGCGGCCCTGGCGCCGAACTCGATCACGCGGCCCGCTTCGAGAATGAGGATGTCGTCGGCCCGCTGAACGGTGCGGAGGCGGTGCGCGATGATGATCGCCGTGCGGTGTTGGTCGCCGCCATTGACCAGGCGATCGACCGCCTGCTCCAGCCGGTGTTCGGTGACCGGATCCAGGCGCGAGGTCGCTTCATCAAGGATGACCAACCCCGGTTGGCGCAGGAAGATGCGTGCGAAGGCCACGAGTTGCGCCTCGCCGGCAGACATGCCGCCGCCCGCGGCGAGCGAGGTGTCCAGCCCCTGCGGCATCGCGCTGACCCAGTCCTGCAAGCCCAGCTCGGCGAGCGCCCGGTGCAGCCTTGCGTCCGGCACCGAGTCATCGAAGAGCGTGACGTTGTCCCGCACGGTCGCGCCGAACAGCTGCACGTCCTGCGTGACGACGCCGACCGTCTGCCGCAGCGCGAGCGCGGGAATATCGCGCAGGTCGGTTGCGTCCAGCCGGATCTCTCCGTCGTTGGGATCATACAGCCGGCACAGAAGGCGCATGATCGTCGTCTTGCCGCTGCCCGTCCGGCCCAGGATGCCCAGGACGCGGCCAGGCGCGATGTCGAACGACACGTCGGTGAGCACGTTCTCCGGCGCGGCGTCGTGCCGGGCCATGGGCGCGTCATCGTAGCGAAACGAAACGCGATGAAACGCAACGGATGGAGCCCCTTGCGGGATGGACCCGGCGCCGCGATCGGGGAGGTTGGACTCCAGGCGCAGCAGCTCGGTCACGCGGTCCACGCCTGCCGTGGCCTCTTGCAGATCCGCTGCCTGGCCCCGGATTTCCTCCAGCGGCGAGGCGAGCATGCCGACGTACGAGACGAGGAGAAACGCCGCACCGATCGTCACATCGCCGCGCAGGTAGAGGAATGCGCCGAGCGCCAGCCCCATGCCGTAGCCGAGGGTAAACAGGAAGTTGGTGATCACGAACCCGAGCGCGTTGGCCATCCATCCGCCGCGGGAGACGCGCAACAGCCGCAGCATGATGGCAGAGAGCTGCGCCTGGGCGTGCGATTCTGCGCCGATGCCGCGCAGATCCTCGGTCGCCGAGATGCGCTCTTCGAGGAAACCCATCTGGTCTGCCCAGGCAGCCCGTGCCGCGGTCCACGCGCGCACGCCGATGCGGCCGACCGCTGCCAGGGCCGCGAGCACAACCACCGTGTAGAGGGTGACGAGGATGCCGGCGAGCGTGCTCTCACGGTAGAGAAGTACGATGATGGCCAGGACCAGCAAGGCGTTGCCCGCGATCTTGACTGCCAGGTCGGCGAAGAACGTGGCGAGCGTGGTGACATCGCCGTCAACGCGCTCGACGAGCTCGCCGGGCGTGTGGGTCTTGTGAAACGGCATGTCCAGCCGCAGGAGATGGGATGTGAGATCGGAGCGCAGCCGGTTCGTTGCCCGCCAGCCCAGGTTCAGTCCGGCGTAGGTGGCGGCCAGGTTGGCGACCCTCGCGGCCAACCCGACCAGGAGGTACGCGATGCCGGCGAGGATGAGCGCGGTGATCGGCCCGCCGGCCTGCGCCGAGTCGATGAAACGGCGGACGATCTGCGGGTTGGCCAGCCGCAGGAGGATATCGACGGAGATGAGCGCGGCCAGCAGGGCCACGCGGCCGCGCTCAGGCGCAAGGTACTGGCCGAGCAGCTTGCGATGCCCGGCGAGTACGGCCGAGACCCCCGAATTGCCGGCGCTCCTGCTGGCCAAAGTGCGCTCCCCGCCCGCGTTTCGTCAGATCACGCCGGACTCCTGCAGCCGGGCGATGTCCGCCTCTCCATACCCCATCTGCCGAAGCACCTCGGCGCTGTGCTGGCCGAGCGTGGGCGGCGGGAGGCGGTAGGAGATGGCGCCGTCCCGCATGTGGGGCGGGAAGCCTAACGAACGAACCAGGCCGGCCACCGGGTGGTCGAGCGTCACGATGAACTCCCGGGCCAACACCTGTGGCTCCTGCAGTGCTTCGTCAAGCAGGTAGATTGGTCCGGAGGGAACGCCGGCCTCGCGCAGCCTTTCCAGCCAGTGAGCCTTCGTCGCAGTCTTCAGTCGCCCGGACACCAGTGCCTGAACGGCAGCACGGTTGATGTTGCGCTGCGGGTTGGTGGCGAAGCGTGGATCGTCGCGCACCTCGGGCGGGATGTCGAGCGCATCGCACAGCCGCACCCAAATGCGGTCCGTTCCGCCCGCGATGATGATCCAGCCATCCGCGGTGGCGAAGGGCTGGTAGGGCGTGATGGTAGGATGCACGTTGCCCAGGCGCGGCGGATTCTGGCCGGTGGCGAAGTAGCTGCCGGCCAGGTTGGTGAGCCAGCCCATCTGCGACTCCAGGATCGCGGTGTCGATCGCCTGGCCCACGCCCGTGCGCTCCCGCTCGTACAGCGCGGCCAGGATGGCGATCAGCGCGTACAGGCCGACGGTCATGTCCGAGATCGGCACGGGGTAGCGCATCGGCTCGCCGTCCGGCTCGCCGGTCAGGCTCATCAGGCCGCTCATGCCCTGGGAGAGGATGTCGTATCCCGGTTGGCCTGCGCGGGGTCCGGAGTGGCCGAAGCTCGTCAGGCAGACGTGGATGAGCCGCCCGTTGCGCGCCAGGGCCGCTGCCGGATCCAAGCCGAGCTTCTCGAGGGACGAGAAGCGGGGCAGGTTGTTGATGAAGATGTCGGCCTCGTCCACCATGCGCTGCAGGATCGCGCTCCCCTCGGGCGTCGTGATGTCGAGCGTCACGCTGCGCTTGTTGCGGTTAGTAGACATAAAGTACGCTGACTCACCGTTCACGAAGGGCGGGCCCCAGCCGCGGGTTTGATCGCCCTGCCCGCGGCGTTCGATCTTGATCACGTCCGCGCCCATGTCGCCGAGGTACATGGTGCAGTAGGGTCCGGCCAGCGCCTCGGTCATGTCGATCACGCGGATGCCCGAGAGGAGCGGTGAGTCGGTCATGATGGATTCTCCCCTGGGGTGGTGCGTAAGCTGCTCAAGCAATCGGGGACGTGATGGACTGGATGCAACAAGGATGCAGCCTGGTGCTGGATGCAAGGCGATGTGTTTGGAGGTGCGCCGTCGACTGTCATGATCGTACCACGCCGCCCTTACTATCGCTCAACCGGGCTTAGGGATGGCCGTTGGGGTTGTCTACTGCCAGTCCCTCTACAGACGCCGCTTGATTCAGCCGATCGTCAGCGGATAGGAAGAGCAGAGGGGGCAGATCTCGCGCCACCAACGCCTGATTCGAAACCACTGCTGCCGCCAGATGGATCGCATCATATGCCCGCAACGGGTGCTCTTCGAGCAGCCGATTGGCCTTGTTTATGATGTCGTCCACGACTGCGACAAGCTCGTAGTGGCCAAGGCAGTCGGACAAGAAGGCGTTTTGGATTTGGGTGTACTCGGGCGCAGACACAGCGCCCTCGCGGACGCGCCGCATCAAGGCACTGGTCATTTCCACGATTGCCAGTTGAACAAGGATAATTGATGGACGAGGTGGAGTCTCGAGGGTCGTTTGCAGCCAGGAACTACCTGTCTCGTCAACGTAGCGTTTGACCAAGGCACTTGTATCCAGGTAATATGTGCTCATGCACGATCTTCTCGCTCAGCGATGATGATCTCCGACAATGGTTGACCCTTGGCCAGTTCTTCCGCCAGACGCGCCCGTTCCTCGGCCGAGACATCGGAAGGTGTCTCCCAATTAGGCTCGTACAGCAGGCCTGCGGCGCCCAAGGCCTGGTGAACCTTCGCCCGTGGGTCCGCAGCGTCGCGCCTTGGTCGCACCAGGATGGTCTGCTTCCTACGCACTACCTCCAGGTCATCGATGTTCCAGCCATGCAACGCGGCACGGGGAATCAACAGGCCCTGTGGAGTAACCTTTGTGGCAATCACTGTCGTCATGGTCGTGATCTCTCTGGTAGTCAGCGCGGCCAGCATGGCGCTGTTTCAACCGGAATCAGTATACCAGCGTTGAGGCGGGTGGTCAAAGGAAAAAACGGGCGATGTGCCATCACTGGCGAATTGGCTGGTCTGAATCACGCGTTGGAGGTTGAAGGTCGACGGGTTGAAGCCTTCAACCTTCAATCTTCAACCTGCCAACCTGCAACCCGCTGGCCGTCACGCGCCGTCGTTGCCCGTCGCGCCGCGGCGCCGGCGATCGCGCTCGCGGCGGCGATCGGAGATGGAGGCGGCGGGGCCGCGACGAAAGACGTTGACGATCTCGGCCATGATGCAGACCGCAATCTCCGCGGGCGTCTGCGCGCCGATGGCAATGCCGATCGGCGCGTACACCCGGTCCAGCTTCTCCGCGGGGATGCCCATCTCCTCCGTCAGTAAGTGGAAGACCGCGTCCACACGGCGTGCGGAGCCGATCATCCCGATGTAGGCGACCGGCCGGTCGAGCACCTCCAAGAGGCACTCGACGTCGTGCGTGTGCCCGCGCGTGACGAGCACGATGTAGGTATCCTGGTCCATCGGGAGATCGCGCACGGTCTCCCGCAGCGGCCCGGAGAGGCGTTGCCGCGCGGTGGGGAAGCGGTCCTCGCTGACGAACGAGGGCCGGTCGTCGAGCACGATGACGGAGAAATCGCAGAGGGTCCCCAACTGCGCCAGGGGCAGCGCGATGTGGCCGCCGCCTACGATCAACAGCTCCGGTGCGCGGCGCTGCACCTCCACGAAGACCGCAGCATCTTCGACCTTCACCAGCTTGTGCTGCCTGCCGCCAAGCACGGCGCGCGCTGCCTCGATCGCCTGCGGCTCCAGGGCCCCCAGCCCCAGCGAGCCCAGCGGCTCCCGGTCCAGCCAGACGACCGCCTGGCGTCCCGCTTGCGGACCACGCACAACGGTGGCGAGCGCCACCGATTCGCGCGCGGCGGTCGATGCCTGCAACGCTCTCAGGTAGGCTGGCTTCTCGCGGCCTTCAACGGCTCCGCCCGCGACGCGCTCCACGAACACGTCCATGGTCCCGCCACACACACCGAGCGCCTGCATCGAGACGTCCTCGGTGAGGTCGACGTGCACCGTGGCCGCTTCTCCGGTCTGGATCACGTCCAGCGCGGTCCGGATGACGTCGCCTTCTCCGCAGCCACCGCCCACGGTGCCCACGTGCTTGCCCAGCGGGTGGATGATCATCTTCGCGCCGACCTCGCGCGGCACGGAGCCGCGGACGTCGATGATGGTGGCCATGGCCACGGGTTCGCCTTCGTCCAGGAGTCGATCCAGTTCAGCGTAGATTCGTTCCATGCACTCCTCTTCCATCGGATGACCTGGCGCACGACACGCCCCGGCAGTCCCCATGTGTCAACCCGTCAGGCCTTCGTGTAGTGTCCAAATGACACTCAATCATCGTGTACCGGCCGGCCCGTTTCCCGCTGATAGTCGTCCGGCGTATCCAGGTCGGCCAGGATGGATGGCGTGTCGACGGTTACATAGTGTACCACATCGGCGTTCGCCCGTAACACCGTTCGTAACGTTTCTGTTGTATTCATTATTTGCGGCCATAGCGCAACCGGTATTAGAATGGGGTGGCCAGCGCGCATACGGTAGGAGGGGAGCACGATCCTCTGCCACCCGGTGCGATCTCCTCCTGACAGCACTGCCTGGATGGTGTCCGGCTGCATTTGCGGCTGGTCTCCGAGGCAAAGCAATGCCGCCCGATCGTTGTTCCCGAGTGCCCTGAGACCGGCCTTTATCGAACTCAGCATGCCGCCCGATTCGTAGTCGGGATTGTGCACGCAACGTGCGGCCGTGCCGGCGAGCGCGTGCCCGACGTCGGCAGCCCGGTAGCCGGTCACGACGACGATTTCCCGCAGTGGAACGGTGCGCAAGGTGGCGACGATCGACGCGATCACGGTCGATCCGGCCCACGGCAGTGTGAGCTTGAACACGCCCATCCGGCGCGAGAGCCCGGCGGCAATGACGATTGCAGAAACCGGGAGCGAGTTTGACAGGGGCGCCTGCATATTGTGCTGATCCATATTGATTCTACCACCGGCAGTGTATGCTCTTTCGCGCGATTTGCGCGCAAATTAATCATATGCTAAAGTAACGCTTGTTCTTCGCTTTGTCAAAGGTGCTGCGATGCCCGAGTCCCACCGGTCTGCATATAGTCGAATTCCTGCGCATCCGTTGTACGATTTTCAGGATCGCCTTGGCATGCCCGTTCCGAGGGAGAAGGTCGACGAGCTCCTCCTGGAACTGATCCTCATCGATACGGTGGCCCTGGCCGATCCCCGCCGCGGGCCCATCGCGGAGCGGCTGATCGAGCGGGTGTTCTCTCCCGGTGACTATGTGCGCGTCCTCGATCGCTACGATGAGGTGTCGGGCGATGACGACGACGAGTCACGCATGGTGGCCTTCTACTTCGCCCGGGCCGCGTGCAAGGACAGCCGCTGGAAATCAAAGATGATTCGCTGGTTCACGCACATTGTCGGCGCAGGGCAATCGCTGACGGAGGACGGGCTGGTCGAGGTGGCCAACTTGGCTTCCGCGATCGGCGCGACGATCGAGTGCCAGGCGCTCTACGGCACGCTGTTCGGCTTCGACCCTTACGCCTGACCGCGGCGCGGCTGCTCCGCGCACGACGGGCGCCACATACGACAAGGGGCTGTCTGGAACGAAGATCCAGTCAGCCCCTTCTTCGTTAAGGCCGGTGAGCCGTCAGGCCGCCCTACGGCTGGGTGTTGACGGTCGGCTGAACACCCGGGCCCGGGACGATGATGGTCGGCGTCGTGCCCAGCGGCGTGAAGATCAGCTTGTCCGTCTCCTTGAACGCACTGGCATTGGCGAGCGCGGTCTGAAGCGCAACATACTCAGGGCTGCCTGCGTACAACTCCGCCTTGGCGATCTCGTCGGCCAGGTTTGCCTTCGCCTGCTCGGCAGCAGCGCGTGCGCGCGCCTGGGCGATCTCGAAGTCCCGCTGTGCGCTCAGAAGGTCGTTCGCCTTCTCTGCGTTGATGACCGCGTTCTGCGCCTCGGCGCGTTCCCGCTCCAACTGCGCCAGCAGCGTCTGCTGTTTCGCCTCTTCCTGCACGCGGCTCTGGGCCACGCGCACCTCGCCCTGTTGGCGGGCCTGTTCCGCCGAGGCTTCCGCCTCTGCCTTCAGCCGGTCCTGCGCGGCCTTCTCCGTGTTGAGCCGGCTCTGCGTGATCGCGTCCAGCAGCGCCTGGGCCTCATCTGACAGGATGATGTTCGGCACGACGACATTCGAGATCTGCAGGCCGTAGCTCTCGGCCAGGCGGCTCAGCTCCGTGTCGATGCACTCGCGCAGCACGTCGCGCGCGGTGCCGATCACGTTGTCGTTGAACGTCCGCTCGCCGATGCAGACCTTCATGGACTGCCGGGCAAGGCCCTCCACGCGGTTCTTGAGGATATCCTCCCGCAGGTACAACTCGCTGTATTGCGCCCACATGGTCTTCATCATGTCGCCCTGCGACAGATTGGGGCGGAAGATGTCGCCGGCCACCACCAGGCCCAGGCGCTGCTTGTCCTGGGTGATGATCTCATCGTCCTCGACCGTGAACGGCACGGCGGAGCTGGGCACCTTCTTCAACTCGACGTACAGGCCGAAGTCACTGTAAAGCCCGGGTCCGACGACATCGACGATCCGGCCGCCGCGGAAGCGGATGCCGACCTCCTGCTGTTCGACGCGCTGCATGATGTAGAAAAGGTTGGTGCTGGTCAGCGCGATGAGCGCTACGGCAGCAACGATCACGAGGATCAGGATTCGCAGGACGTTCGTATTGATGGGGGAGCGCATTCTGATACCTTTCATTTCGGCCTCACCTGGCATCTGGGCATTTGGATAGACATGTCGAGGTTATTATGACAGGCGGCCGGGCCTTTGGCAAGACGATCCGCCTGACAACGGCCGGACAATTGTCCGCCTCGCGGAGGGTGGCGCCAGGCGGAGAAAGCCGCCGGACCTTCGCGCACCTGGGGCGGAGAAGGTCCGGCAGTCAGCGTCGCGGAGGCTGCGTCGCGTTCTAATACAGGAACATCGGCTTGCCGAGCATGCTCGCGACCTTGGGGCGGTAGTTTTCCTTGTCGTAGAGCTCGTCCACGTCCACCCGCTTGATGCCCGAGATCACCGTGCTGAGCGGGATATGGGTGTACTTGCCGTCACGCAGGGCAACCATGCGTCCCGAGCGGCCCTGTGCGATCAGGTCGGTCGCCAGGTTGGCATAGCTGAGCGCCACCATCCGGTCCAGCGAGTCGGGCGCGCCCGAGCGCATCAGGTAGCCCAGGGTCTGGTAGATGATGTTTTCGCCCGTGATCTTCTTGATCAGCTCGCCCGTGATTTCGCCGATGCCACCCAGCTTGCGGTGGCCGTAGGCGTCGGCCTCGCCGGCTTCGACGATCTGGCCGCCGGCCAGGGTCGCGCCCTCAGAGATGGTGAGCACCGCGTAGTTGCTCGGATTCGCCCGCTTGTCCTCCAGGAGGAACCCAGCGAGCTTCTCGATGTCGAACGGCACCTCTGAGATGACCGCCCGATCGACGCCTGCGAGGTACGCAGCGAAGAGCGACGTCTCGCCGGAGTTGCGGCCGAAGAGCTCGACGACGGCGATGCGCTCGTGCGAGCCGGCGGGGGTGCGCAGGCCCGTGATCAGGTCCACGCTCCGGGTCACCGCAGTGCTGAAGCCGATGCAGTAATCCGTGCCGTACACGTCGTTGTCCATCGTCTTCGGGATCGCGACCACCGGGAACTGCTCCTGATGCAGGCGGGCAGCGTAGCTCAACGTGTCGTCGCCGCCGATCGCAACCAGGCCGTCGATCTTCAGGTGCGCCAGGACCCGGAGGATGTGCGGCGTCAGATCGATGGCGCCGGTCTTCGGATCGGGCGTCGTGTACTGCTCCTTGAGAAAGGCCGGAACCTCGCCCGGCTTGACGTGGGATGGGCGGGTCCGGGATGTGTGCAGGAAGGTGCCGCCGGAGCGGTCGATCTTGCGCACGACGGCCTTGTTCAGGCGCATCACCCAACGCCAGTCCTCGGACGGGTCATCCGGATTCACATTGAGGGGGCCCGCCCATCCGCGGCGGAACCCGATCACTTCCATGCCATCATCGATGGCCCGGTCTACCACGGCTTTGATGCAGGGATTGAGGCCCGGTACGTCACCGCCGCCGGTGAGGATGCCGAGGGTCTTAACGGGTGTCATGAAATGTTCTCCTGCGAAGTCCTTACGAGAAGGAGAGGGATTACGATAGCGTGTGCTGACCAATCAGTCGTCATATGGTTCCAACATACAGTCTAAGCATTGCGGGGCGTTTGGGCAAATCGCGGGCTCATGTCACACAAAAACGCAGGCTCCCTGACCGAGCAAGGAGCCTGCGCCGGATCTGTTGCGCACGCATGCGTGGAGCGCTGCTGCGAGATCACTCCACGGGCGGTTGGACCATGGCCCGGGTATTCTCTTCGAGCTTGACCAACAGCGACAGGATGCTTCCGAATGCGTAGAGCTGCATGGCAGTGAGCAGGGCGATCAAGGGCAGCGCCACCGCGCCGCTCACGGAGATCCACTGCGGTAGAGCCAGCTGGCTGCCGAAGTTCAGCGAGGCAACCAACCCGACGATGCCGAGGATCAATACGAGCACCGCCAGCAGTTTCAGCAACACCGCGATCGCGCGCACCAATCCGTACTTGCGAGGTACGTTCATAATGGCGTTATCCCCTCTCCGAGCGAGTGCTCGGTGCATCGATCGCCGATGCACCGAGTAGCTGATCCAGCTTGCCCTCGGCTACTGCATCTTCGCCGGGATCGGCGTCGCGCCGGCCGCCAGCGGGAAATGGACCATCACGGCGATGTCAGTTCGACCCAGCATGGGAACAAACGTCCTGATCAGGTCCAGGTAGTTCTGGGGCACCCCGGGATTCATCTGCTCGTAGACCTGCACCGCGTTCTGCAGCGAGGCATTGTCCCAGGCGATGGCCGGCAAGGCGCTGCCATTGACGAACAGGTGGAGGCCATCGGCCTTGGTGCTCAGCTGGAGGAACTGGACGTTGTTGAGCTGGAGCTGCTGCATCACACTCTGATCCAGCGCGATGTTGGCATTCACCCCGACGGCCTGCAGGTCGCGGGCAGAGATGCCGAGGATCGACGGCACGCCCTGCTCGTCGTAGCGCACCTCGAACTTCACCACCGCGGACGCCGGCTCATCCATGGGCACGAGCGTTGCCAGTTTGACATCATCCGGCCCGTACGTGATAGCTTCGGCGCCATCCTGCATCGGGAACTTGAGGACGACGGAGAGCCCGAGGCGCTGCACCAGCGGTGCGAACTTCTCGATGAGCGCGCCGATGGCCGGGCCGTTGGCGCCCAGCAGAGGAGCAATGTCACTCATCCGTGTCAGTGCTTCATCCTGGAAGGAGAGGCTGGGCAGGA
>CAZMIS010000033.1:0-18585 GCA_964566325.1 uncultured Anaerolineales bacterium | reverse complement strand
CGTACAGCCATTGCCGTCCCTTTCTTATCTTTCCGTCGTAGCCACGCCGAGCGACTGCTTCATGGCGGCCAGCCGCGTCGCCACGCTGCCATCGATCAGCTTATCGCCCACTCGCACGATCATGCCACCCAGGATTGCTGGATCCACGCGATACGTGTACGCCAGGTTCGCGCCGTACCGGGCAGACAGCCTGGCCTCCAACGCGCTCCGCTGGTCGTGATCAAGCGTCACCGCGGTGACGACCTCCACGGGCGTGGGTCCGGCTTCCGCCTGGCTCATCCGTCCATGCAGGGCCGATATGACCTCACCGAGAAGGGGCAGGTCCCCGTGTTGCAACAGCGTATACAACAGGTTGCGGGCCAGCGGGTCGATCTCGCCCGTGAACGTCGCGTCCAACGCGTTCTTGCGCGCCCCGAACTCGACGTTGCCGGCTACGAGGCGCTCCAACAGGGCAGGCTGGTTCGCCAGGGCCTGGGCCGTCGCCTCCAACGGCTGGATCAGACGCTCGAACGCGGCCTCGAACAGGGCCGTTGCGTAGCTGTGAGCACGATCGCCGGTGTTCATGGCATCACTTGCCCAATTCGGCCATGAACTGGTCGATCAACTCGCGCTGCGTCTTCTGATCCACCGCGCGGCCGAGCACCCGCTCCGTCGCGGCCATCGAGAGGCTGGCGATCTGGTTCTGCACTTCGGCCAGGACGCGCTCTTTCTCTGCGGCCGCCTCTTCGTGCGCCTTCTGTTTGATCACCTCGGCCTCACGCCGGGCCTCGGCTTCGATCTCAGCCGCCACCTTCTCGCCCGACTGCGCAGCCTGGCCGATGATCTCCTGGGCCTTGCGCTGCGCCTCGGCCATGCGGCGATCATAGTCCTGCTGTGCGCGCGCAGCAGCCTCGCGTGCAGCATCAACGTCGGCCATGCTCTTCGCGATTCGGTCCTTGCGCTGTTGCAGCATGTTCAGTACCGGGCGATACAGCAGCATGGTCAGCAGCGCTGCGATCAGGCCGAAGTTGACGAGCTGCGATATGAAGTAAGGTAGATTGATGCCTAACTTTTCCAAGCGCCCCCTCCTGTCGATTGAAAACTCAAGATTGAAAACTGAAGATTCAGGATCAAATCTGCAATCTTCAATCTGCGATCTTCAATCGTTTAGACGAACTTGATGATCAGCGCGACGACCAGGGCATAGATCGCGATGGCTTCCGCGAAAGCCATACCCAGAATCATGTTCGTGCGGATTTCGCCGGCCGCCTCAGGGTTGCGCCCGATGGCCTCCATGGCCTTGCTGCCGAGGATACCGATGCCAATGCCAGGCCCGATTGCGCCCAAACCGATGGCAAGAGCCGTGCCGAGAGCTGTCAGATCCATGTGTGTCTCCTCTCCGGAAGGGTTAGTGATGTTCCTCGCTGCCATGACCGACCGTGGCGGTGGCAAAGAAAACCAACGTCAACATCATGAACACTGCCGCCTGGATGAAGCCCACGAACAACTCCAGGCCGTAGAAGGGAAGCGAAACGAAGTAGGGAATCAGGAACGCCATGACGCCCAGCAGGACTTCGCCCGCGAAGATGTTGCCAAAAAGACGAAAGCCAAAGCTGAGGATGCGGGCGAACTCCGATATGAGCTCGAGTACGCCCACGAAGATGCCGACGACCCCGTCGAAGGCGCCCTTCTTGAAGCCGCTGACATCGAAGAACTTCTTGAAGTAGCCGAAGCCCAAGGCCTTGACGCCGAAATACTGCACCAGAGCGATCGAGATCAACCCCAGGGCCAGGGTGAAGTTCAGGTCGGTGGACGGCGCCCGGAAGAACGGGACGACGATGTAGCCGGGGAACTTGTGCGCTTCCTCGCCCGTCGCAGCGCCGTGCGCCGCATCGTCCGTCGTGGCCCCCTCGTGCTCGGCCGCCTCAGCCGGCGTGCCGGTGAGGATGGCGCCCACTGCCTCGTAGCCCTGCTGGCTCGCGTAATGCGGAGGCTCGAGGATGCCGATGGAGCCGAAGCCGGGCAGCAGGCCCAGCCAGTTCGACAGGAGCACGAACAGGAAGATGGTCGCGGCGATGGGGAAGAACTTGGGCGTCCAGCTGCCGCCGATCGACTTGGAGATGTTGTAGAGCGCCTCGATGACCATCTCCATCAGGTTCTGGAAGCCGCTGGGCACCAGTTCCTGGTTCGAGGCCCGCTCCAGGTCCTTCGGCATGCGCCGCGTCGCCGCCCACGCCATGATGATCAGGACGACCATCACGATCCACGCGGTGAGGAGGGCATTGCTGATGGTGAAGCCGCCGATGTGCAGGACGGGCTCCGCAGCCAGTGAGACCACCGGCTTAGGCACCTTGAGGAACGGCGTCATGGAACTGACGACAATCATCCCGACAGCAACGAGCATGATCGCCAGATTACGGGGCTTGAAGAGCTTTTTAAGCAACGCTCAGTCCTCCTTCCCGGAAATGGGCTCATCTGGGTCGTGTGGCCGGCGACTGGTGGCACCGATCGCGCGACTGGCGATGCGGACCGCGCCAAGCGTGCTCAGGATAATCCCAACCAACGCACCAACCAAGATGAAGAGCGGGGCCGTTTCAAAACGACGATCCAGGAGGACACCCACGCCGAGGGGAATCAATACGGCCAGGGCCACAAACCACCCCAACTGCAACAGTGGCGTTGATGTCAGTAAATCTCTCACAGACCGCCGCTCGTATCATCAGTCGCTTTATACCGGGCGATTATATCAGGTCGTGCCACGGGGTGCAAATCGGCCCCGTTGATTATTACACGGTTTCGTTAATAAATGATGCCTACGCGGACGCCTCGCGCACCGGCTCGTCCCGCATGAAGACGACCACGGCGAACACCCCGATCGCAAACATGACTGAGGCCACGATGAAGGGCGAACGCAGGCCCCACCACGCGGTGGCGGTCGCGCCCAGCACCGGTCCGATGGCATTCGCGCCGGAGATCGCGCTCGCGTCCAGCCCGAAGACGACGCCCTCACGTCCCCGCGGCGAGGCCTGGCTGAGCAGCGCGGTCAGGGTGGACAGGGTGCCGCCCACCGCGAATCCGCTCACCAGCTGCCAGAAGATCAACCAGCGCGCGTCCTGGATGAACACCTGCGGGATGTAGAGCAGCCCGGCCGCCACGGCAGACATCACCAGGAGCCGGCGCTGTCCCCAGCGGTCGCCCCAGCCGCCGATCAACGGCGAGCCGACCGCAGAGCCCAGCGCGGAGGCAGCCGCAACGACGCCCGTGGTCACTCCCACCGGGCTACCCGAGGGCAGCAGCGACTGGACCAAGAGCGGCAGGATCGGGTCCAGCGTGCGGGTGCCGATGCGGAGCAGGATACGGCTCGCCAATATGGTGACCAATGCGCCGGACGACAGCACCAGCACGAGGCCGTGCCGGAACCCCAGCTGGCTCCGCCGCGCCGTGGCGATGGCAGGGTCGAACTCCTCGTGAACGAACAGCAGAACCAGCAGGCCGGACAACGCCAGCAGTGCGCCCGTGATGTAGAAGCTCGAGCGATAGCCGAGTGCATCGCCCGACACGCCGCCCAGAAGCGGACCGAGCGAGACGCCGAGGAACAGCGCGGTCTGCAGCGAGCCGAGCGCCCAGCCGCTGCGCTCCTTGGGCGCCTGGCTGGCCACCAACGCCGTGGTGGCGGACATCGTGCCCGTGAGCATGCCCTGCAGGACGCGCAGGATCAGCAACTGCTGTACGTTGGTGACGAAGCCCATCAGCGTGAGCACCACCGCGCCGCCGAAAGAGGCCCGCATCACCATCAGCTTCCGCCCGTACCGATCGGAGATCGCACCCCAGATGGGCGCCATGATCGCCATCGAGATTGCCTGTGCGGACGTGACCAACCCGGACCACAGCGCGACCTCCCGGACGCCGGAGATGCCGAGTTCCTGGATGTAATACGGCAGAAAAGGAATCACGAAGGAGAAGCCGGCGACCCCGATAAACTGGGTCACCCACACGGTGTAAAGCGTTCGGCGCCATCGGGGCATGAGAGGATTGTCTCCGGGTCGCTCGGTCAGTCGTAGTTGATGGTGCGGCCGTGGCCGCGCGTGCCGCGCCGCCGCCTGGGTCCGACTTGCTCGTCGCTCGCGCGGCGCAGGGTCTCCACCGGCACCTGCATCCGGTTCGTCTCGCCGAGAAAACGCACCAGGATGCGCACGCGCTCCGCGGGGCCCAGTGGCCCCTGGAAGACCCCTCGCAGGCCCGCCAGCGGACCGCTGTCGATCACCACGGTGTCCCCGGGCTTGAACCCGTGTTTCACGAGGCCGCCGGCCGCGTCGATCTCGGCCAGCTCCTGCGCCATCAGGTCGATCGCCGCCTGGCTGACCACTGCCGGCTTGCCCGCGAAGCTCACGATGCGCCGCAGCCCGGGCAACCACTGCAGCGCGTCCAACACGATCTCGGACATATCGCAGCGCACGAACAGGTAGGACGGAAAGAGCGACTGGTTGCGGCCGTGGGGGCCGGAGGCGGGCAGCAGCGGCAGAAAGAACTTAAAGCCCCGGGCTTCGAGCCCGCGCGCAACCTGCGCCTCGGCGTTCGGCTTCGTATAGAGTGCGTACCACGCTTCCGCCATCGTCGATCCAGTCGCTCCCGGTTGAAGGTTCTCCCAATCCCCAATCCCCGCCCATGCTATCACGCCCGCGCAACCCGTGTCAAAGGGGCTTGCCACTTGACGCAAGCGCGATAATACAAAAAAGCAAGTCATCCACTCATTGGAGGTCATCATGGTCAAGCGCATCCTGCTCCTGGCGGCCCTGCTCGCGCTGTGCGTGGCGCCCCAATCCGCGGGGGCAGCGAAGAGCTACGATGCCGAGCGTTTCGACGTCGAGTGGCAACTCACGGAGGCCGGTGTCCTCCAAGTCACCGAAACGGTGGTGTTCCGCTTCCAGGGCGGCCCGTTCACCTACGTCTATCGCGATCTGCCCAACGACTACGCAGACGGCATCGAGTTCATCGGCGCGGCGCTGGATGGGACCCCTTTGCCCCAGGGCACGCAGCCCAACCAGGTGGAGGTCGAACGCGGCGATCCCATCGTGGTCACGTGGCACTTCGAGCCCACCAGCGATGCCACGCGCACGTTCCAGCTGCAGTACCGCGTCCTGGGCGTAATACGCCAGGAAGGGGGCGCGGATCTCTTCTGGTGGAACGCGCTGCCGACCGACTACGACTACACCATCGGGTCGGCCACCGTCCGTCTCAGCTACCCGCCCGCGCTGCAACCCGCCGGCCCGGCCGAGGTGCGGCGCGGCCAGGCGGAGATGACCCAGGGAGCCGGCCAGGTGACCTGGGTCGCCAGGGACCTCAAGTCAGACACACCGTTGACGGTTGCACTGCCCTTCCCGCCGGGCTCCCTCATCTCCGCACCGCCGGGCTGGCAGGCGCGCGCGGCCGAGATCCAACGGAACGCGCCGCTGTTTGCGGGCGCGGCCGCAGGCCTGCTGGGCGGAGGGCTTGCCGCGCTTGCGCTCCTGTGGGTGCGCGGGCGGCGGCCCGCATCCGCGATCGCGCCCGCGATGGCACGCGCCTCGACGCTGCCCAGCCGTCTGCCGCCCGCGATCGCGGGCGCGCTCGTCGCGCCCGGCGCAACGCCGGCGGCCGCCCATGCCCTCGCCACGCTCTTCGACCTGGCGCGGCGCGGCCTGCTGACGATCGAGGATGCCCCGAAAGAACGCTGGTTCAAGAGCCAGTCCTTCTACGTGCGGCTGCTCGACCGCGCGCCGGCCGGCCTGGCGCCGTACGAACAGGGACTGCTCGACCTGATGTTCAGCGACAAGAAGGGCGCCCACCAGGACACCGTCAAGCTGTCCGACCTGGCGACGCGGCTGCAGAGCAAGCTGAAGCTGTTCTCAGAACCGCTCAAGGCGGCGCTCGTCGAGGGGAGTTGGATCGACCCGAAACGCCAGGCGACCGCCAGGCGCTTCATGATCCTCGGCATCGTCCTGATGCTGATGATGCTGCCTCTCGGCGCGCTGGGCGCGCTGCTGGCCGCGAAATACGGCGCCTGGCCGTTCCTCCTCGTGGCGGTTGCCTTCATCCTGGGCCTGGTCTCGCTCATCATGAGCGGCACGTACTCGCCGCTGTCGGACGAAGGTGCGCGGGAGGCGATGCGCTGGCAAGGCTTCGTGGCGTATCTCAAGGACGTCATCAAGGGGCGGGAGGCCGGGTGGGACGTCCGGCTCTTCGAGCAGTACCTTCCCTACGCGACCGCCTTCAACGCCGCGCAGGGGTGGGCGAAGACATTCGAGAAGCGCGGCGGCGCACAGATACCCGCCTGGTTTCGCAGCGTGAATGAGGCGGGCGATGCCAGCCTGGGCTCCTTCGTCGCCATGATCTCCGCCACGCACACCGCCACCGTCTCAGCCTCGGGCGCGGGCGGCGGCGGCGCAGGTGGCGGCGGCGGCAGCGGCGCAGGGTAAGCCGGCGCCCACGCGGCTGGCACCGCAACAATCCGAAACGATGCTATAATCTCCGCATGCGCGTCCTGCTACTCTCGCCATACGGGGCCAACGTCAATCCCTACATCCGGCTGTTCCGTGACGGCCTGGCCGCGGCGGGCGCGCAGGTGGAAGAGAGCCGCGCGTTGGCGGCCGGCCAGCTCAGCGGCGCCGCGCGGCCCGACGTCGTCCACCTGCACTGGCTGGAAGGGCTGAACCTGCCGCCGCCCGTGCGCGTGCGCGGGGCGCGGCGGATGCTGAACTCACGGCCGATCTACGAGATGCGCCGGTGGGCGGGATCGGCGGCCCTTCTCCGGCAACTACTGGCATTCCAGGAAGCGGGCGGCTGCGTGGCCACCACGGTGCACAACCTCGACCCGCACGAGGGCGGCGGGCCGGCCGATCGCTGGGCGCTGGCCGCGTTGCTGCGCCGGGCGCGGGTGGTGCACGTGCACGACGCGTCCACCGCGGCCGAGATCGGCCGGCGGTTCGGCCGAAGCGCGGGCGTGACCGTCATCCCCCATGGCCACTACCTGTCCGCATACCCCAACCAGGTCAGCCGGGATGCCGCGCGCGACCTGCTTGGGCTGCCCCCGGACGCGTTCGTCTACGTCTGCCTCGGCCTGCTGCGGCCCTACAAAGGCCTGGAGGAGCTGCTGCCCGCGTTCCGAAAACTCGAAGGCGAGAAGCTGCGCCTCCTGGTGGCGGGCCGGCCGAAGTCCGCATCCTACGCAGAGCGGCTTGCAGCGCTGGCGGCGGGGGACGCGCGCATCCGGCTGGAGCCCCGCTTCGTCCCGGTGGATGAGGTGCAGCAGTACCTCAACGCGGCCGACGTGGCGGTGCTGCCCTACCGGCAGACCACGGCGTCCGGCGCGGCCCTGCTCGCCTTCTCCTTTGGCCTGCCGGTGATCGCGCCGGCGATCGGCGCTTTCCCCAACCTCGTCGCCGCCGGGCGGGGCATCCTGTACGAGGCGGGGCAGCTTTCGCAGGCGATGGCGGACGCACCTGCACGTTCGTGGACAGGCGCGTCCGCGTCGATCCTGGCGTGGGTCCGCCAGTTCGACTGGGAGGAGATCGGCCGGCGCCTGGTGGCCGCCTACCGTGACGACCAACCGGCCGGGCCCCATGCCATTTGACAAGTCGGTGGTATAATCCGATCGATTCGTTCGCATCACAAGGAGGTCAGGATGTTCGTCAAGGACCAGATGTCCCCTCATCCGTTCACCACGACCCCAGACAGCTCGATTCTGGCCGCCCAACGCCTGATGAAAGAGAACAACATCCGGCATCTTCCTGTCACCAATCCGGCCGGTGAGTTATTGGGCCTGGTGACGCGCACCACGCTCGAGGAGGTGCTGCCCTCGAAGCTGAGCACCCTGTCGGTGTTCGAGCTGCAGTATCAGCTCGACAAGATCAAGGTGCGCGAAGCCATGTTGCGGCAGGTCATCACCACGACCGAAGACGTGCCGATCGAGCGCGCGGCCCGCATCATGTGGGAGAACAAGATCGGCTGTCTGCCCGTCATGCGCGGCAAGCGCCTCGTCGGCATCGTGACGGACCACGACCTCATCGATCACATGCTCGATCTGCTGGGCGCGCGGGAGCCGGGCGTGCGCCTGACCCTCAAGTCGCCCGACCAACCGGGTGAGATTGCGAAGATCACGTCGGCAATCGCGCAGGCGGGGGGCGACATCACAGCGCTCGGCGTGCGCCCCGCGCCCGAGCCACTGGCATGGTGGATGCTTCTGAAGGTGCGGTATGCCGGCGTCGATAGCCTGGTCTCGGCGATCAAGGATCTGCCGGGCATCGAAGTGCTCGACGTGCGCACGGACTGATTCTCCGGCGAGCCCTGGCCCCGCAGCGGGCGGCCAGCAGTGCGCCTCTCCCGATCGAAGCAGGGATGGACAGACAAAGGAGGCCAGGCGTTCACACGCCTGACCTCCCGAAGCGAACGCGCAGGGAATCGAAACACCGGCGCGGGATCGTCGATACCCGGCGGCAGGCCGGCCTTATCCCGCGCCCTGCCGCCGGTTAACGCAGGATCAGCGGCAGGAGGATACGCCTGATCCCGTCGCTCGCCACCGTGATGATGCTGGCGGCCTGTGTCGTCAGGTCCTCACCCCACTCAGCCTCAGCATATACCGTATGGCTGCCCGCGGAAAGAGCCGGCGGAAGCCGCACGCTGGTCGTCTGGAAGCCGCCAACGAGTTCCACAGACCCCGAGAACACCGGAGAGCCGTCCAGCCAGACTGTGACATGCGTCGTGCGCGCAGCTGGGCTGTACCAGTCGAGGAGGATCTCCTGCGAACCGCCCATTGCCAGCTGGCCGTTCGCCGTCCGAATCGCCTGCAAGACCGGTGCATCGATGGTGAAGTGCCGGTGCGCCTCCACGTAGACCACGCCTGTCCGCGCGGCGTCCGCGATCGCCAGCTCGAGACGCACGCTGCCGCTGGTCGTGGTACTGATGGGCACGGTCATGGTCAGGGTCTGTTCGCCCGCAACGAGGGAATGCGTAGCGCCGTCGACCGGGAAGGCATAGTTATTACCGTCCACCATTTGGCCGGTGATGCGGACGTCCAGCGCCCTGTCGCTGATGACGCGTGCCTCCACCACCGCCTCTGCGCCCGCAGCGATGACCGCTTGCCCGGTCTTCATGCCGGAGACCGTCACGCGGGGACCCGTGATGTCGAAGCGTGCGGTCCGTTGAGAGCCTGCATCCTCGTACGAGACCCGGACCGGGCCGCTTGAGAGCACGCCAGGCAGCTCAAAGGCGACCGATCCCTGGCCCTGGACGTCGATCGTGCGGGCGAAGTCCGCGCCCTCGACGAAGAGCTTGCCCTGATACGCGCCGCTGATGTTGAGCGTGACCGTATCGCCCGGTTCGTAGGAGGGTGCTGCCGGTACGACGGTGATCGCCTCGCCTGCGCGCTGCACCCAGCGGGTGTTCAGGTACAGCCCCTGACCCGATGTCGCCTCGTAAACGCCGTAGAAGAGCAGGCCGTTGCCGCTGAAGTCCGCGGGCAGATCGAAGACCAGCTGCTGGGTGACGGGCGCAGCCACCTCCTGTTCGACCGTCGCCTCACCCAATGAGACGAGGACTCTCAGGCTGCCAACCGCAGCAGGATCGGACAGGGCGATGCCCAACGTGGCCCTGACGTTCTCGCCCGGCTTGTAGGCCGGCCTGTCCAGTGCCAGGCTCACAGTTGCGCTGCTCGCGAGGATCGCTTCCTCGCCGGCAACATCGCCAGGCCCCGCCATGGCAGAAAGACCCGCAGGCGGATTGCTGACGATGAAGTGGCCGGCCTGCGTCTCGCCCTGCACGACCTCCCCCTCTGCATCGAGCAGCTGGTAGCCGATCGACCAGATGCCCAGGGCCCCGGCGCCGGGCGTGAAGCTGACGGTGCGCGGCCGGGTCTCCCCAGGCCCCAGCGGGAATCCGGCAACCGGGATGCCGCTGTCGACGAGGGGGCCGTTCGGATCGCGCACCAGCCATTGCAGCTGGTGCGCCGGCGTATCCGTCAGATTCGTGACGGTGACATCCAGCGTGACGCCGCTGCCCGGCCGGACGTCCGGCAGCACGACGTCGCCGATGGAGGCCCACCGCAGCGCGTCGCGGAACAGGCCGCGCACATCCGGCGAAGTCTGGCCCACCGTGCGCCCCCAGTCATCGTACATATTCGTCACCAGCATGCGGCCCTGGCCGTGCTCCGCGACCACGAACGCAGCCTGTGCGTTCTTGGTACGCTGCATCAGCACCGCTGCGGCGGACGGCACCGCAGTCATATAGCCGTCCACGTACGCGGTCAGTTTGGGCCTGAACGCGCTCGCCAGGATGGGGTGATACTGCTTGATCGTCATGGCATCGGAATAGCAGGAGATGTCCTGCTGGTAGTCGACCTGCTGCCAGTCGCCCGGCAGCACATCGAGGGCATTGACGCCTGGCTGGCTCATCACGAGAAGCGTGCCCCCGCGCGCCACGAAGCGCTCGAAGCGGGCAGCGAGCGTCGTATCGGCATCCAGCCCATACAGGCCCGCAGTGGGGATGACGAGCAGGCTCCCCGACAGGGCATCCGGTGAGAAATCGGGGGCGACCAGCCGGTTGGGTATGCCATAATACGACAGCATCTTCTGCATTTCGGCGTAGTACCCGTTGGCCAGCACGTTAGCATGCTGGGCCTCGATCTGGGCCGTCTGGGCCACGATGATACCGCGCTCGGAGAGCATCGCAGCCGTGCCTAAGAGTCGATTCGACTCCCAGGCACGCAACACCCGCTGCTGCTGAGCGCTCAATGTTGTCCCGGCCGGATAACCCCGGATCTCCTGCAGGTACGCAGCATCACGATAGCGGTATTGTGCGTAGGCGGCCAGTTCGTTCAGCCCCTGGCGATCGGCCAGGGAGGCAACATTTCGCCAGTACGCGAGAGGGTCGCCGGTTGTCTCGTTCTGCAGCACGACACTCAGCGTATCATCCGGGTGGTCGCCACCCGGAGGAGGCGGCGGCTCAGAGTCCTTCGGGCCGCACTGCGGGCCGGTACAACACTTGGGTTCGGGCTGCCCGTTAAGAGGGAGACAAGCATATGAAGATGCCCCGGCGGAGAGACCCGCAGACGGGACAACCGAAACGCCAATCCCGAATTGTCCATAGCCGCCGTCCCCGAAATTATCCGGCACGGCGTGACTGAGCTCGACGCTACCGGGGCCAAAACCCAAGGCGACGCCGAACTTCTGCCCGCTGTTTGCCGGCGCAGCATGATCCTTGCCGCGCAAGGTGATGCCCGCGCCAAAGCCGACCTTCGGCCCCAGTTGGACCCCGCCACCCGCGAGGACGCCAGCCTCCGTGCAGGCCTGGACCTGCCCGCTGACGGCATCTCCCTGGACATAGGCTGCGCTGGAGGCGCCTCCGCCGGCGGCATATTCGGCAGTTGCGCCCAGCTCGACAGTCAAGCTCAGTAAGTCGGTCAGCTTCAACGGCTTCCCGGGGCCCGGCGGGGTGCCCGGCGAGGTGCCCGGCGGATCACAGGTCAGGATCTTTGCCGGACCAAACCCCAACGCGGCCGCACCCGACGCGCCATCCAACGTCGCGCCCAGCGCGGCGAGGGTGGCAATGGACTGCGTGCCCGTTTGCGTGACCCTCGTGACGACATACCTGCCGTCCGGCGCGGCCGGGATTTCCGAGGTCACGCGGTCCACTTCGTTGCCGCCCGCGTCCAGCCCGCTCAGGCCCACCTCCCACTTACCGGTGCGGGGATCGAGCGGATCCTCAGGCGGCGTGCGCACCCAGAGCGTCACCTGGTAACCGGACGGATCCGGCACGACGCTGGCGATCTGCGCGTCGGCCTGCCGGCTGAGGTCCACCGGGGGGCGGCTGCGTGCAAGGTGGAACCTTGCCATCGTGTTCGAACCGTTGGGTTCGGGTGCGATGGCCGTAATGCTATCGACGCGCACCTCCGGCAGGTCCGCGGCGTCGATCTCGAGGTTGAGGTCCGGGCTGAAGGCCGTGACCATGCCGGCCCTGGCAACGGCAGTCGCAGTGAACTCGCCGTTGATCGCGGTGTTCTCATCCAGGAGGATGCGAATCGTATCCCCGATACGTTCGCCTGGAACCGTCAGATATCCGCTGCCCTGTGACTGCAGGAAGAGGGACGCGGTCGTCTCCCCTGAGGGGAAGCCCGCAGGGAGCGCCAACTGAAGTGTGTGGGGCGCGACAGAGACTGTCGCCGGCGGCGCAATCCAGGCCAGGCTGCTGGTCTCGACGATGAAGTCCACCGCAGGGCCCGGATCGGACGGCATGACGACCTTGCGCCGGGACAACTCGGTCCCGTCGGCCAGGATGACCTGGTACTCGTACCCCTCAGCGGAGTGCTCCAGGGGCACGATCCAGAAGCCGTTGCCGTGCGCGTTCGGTGAGCCCATCGCCTCCTTGTAGAGCTGGCCGCCGGCGCGATACACCCGTAGGGTGGCCGGCAGCCCGCCGATCTTGGCGGCCACACTGATTTCGGCCCCGAAGGCGCCATCCCGCCGGATGGTGGAAACCTCCGACGCAGCGTCGGGGTTGGTGTCGGCGTGCGAGTCCTCATTGAAGAGCGGAAGATAGCCGTCGTCAGAGCCGGCAGGTCCGGCCCCCCACGCATACAGCACGCCATCCCAGAGCTTGGCGGCCGACGGCGTAGCCATCGCCGCGTACAGCCGGCCGTTGGCCACTGCCAGACCCGTCAGGTAGCCGTTCGGGTTCTGGCCGAACGATTGTTGGTCCAGGCGCTGCAGCAAGTCGCCCGATGCCAGCGCATGCGCGGCGATATAGCCCGCGTTCGTCTGAGTATCCAAGCCGTTCACGTAGAGCACGCCATTAGCAATCGCGGTCCAGTGCTCTCCGAACTCTCTCGGGACGGCTACGTTCCATCGCTCGCCGCCCGTCAGGAGGTCGTAGGCCACCAGCCGCTCGTTGCACATGCCCATGACCGCAAGGACATCGCCGTCCGAGGCAAGCGTCAGGCGGTTGGAGTTGCAGAGGTTCCAATCGATATCGTCCTGCCACGCTGTGGCGCCGCTCTGGGCAGAATATACCGCGATGCGGCCAGTGTTGGCGACCGCGACCCTACCGCCCACAGCCAGCATGTCATCAGACGGCGCAACCATTCCTACGCCTTCCTGGGTATCGACCTCCCACACCTCAGCTCCGGTCGCCAGGTTGTAGGCAACGAGGGTGCTGAAGTGCAGCGCGAGCAGGTGGTCGCCGCTGATCGCCAGGGCCGAAGCAGTGGCGCCCCCGATATTATCCACCGTGGTCGACCAGAATTGCTGGCCGGTGCGGGCATCTACCGCCGTGACATAGCCTTCATAGGCGTCCCAATCCTCCCAGGTGAGGTAGGCCCTGCCGTCCTTCACCGCAACGGGCAGATGTATTCGCCCTTGGTTTTCGGAGACAGCGGTGGGCCGGCTCCACAGGAAGGCGCCTGTCCCGCGATCCAACGCAACAACATTGCTGACGCGTTCGTAGTTCTCGTCACTGCCCAGTTCCAGGACGAAGACCTCCTGCCCGACGACGACCGGCGGTGCAGAGGCCAGCCTGTATCCTGGCATGGCGCCAAACGACCAGAGCTTCTGACCGCTGGCATCCGTGGCGACCAGCAGGTCGCCCCCGACGTCATATTGGTCCACGTCATACCAGAACAGCATGCCGTCCGCGATAACCGCAGCCGGCAGGCCGATTTTCGGGTCGTTGAGGCGGACTTCGGACGCCGGGGTCGGGTCGATGGGCGGGTAAAGGTTCGTTTCGAACAGGTTGGCGCGCGTGCGTCCTGAGTCATAATAGGGCATGGGCCAATCGCCCGCCGCCAGGGGCGCCGGCGCGGGTGCGGCCTGTGCGGGCAGGGTGCCGGGAACGAGCGAAATGAGCAGGGTGACAAGAACGAAGACGAAGAGAATGGACTTGGACTGAGCCATGGCGATACTACCTCCTCGGATGCATCTGGGTTCGTACTGCGTTGACCGGGCAAACAAACGACATCGCGTTGCTGCTGCGTCGCTTGTTTCGGGCTCGAGCGCAGGCCGTGTTATGGTGCGTTCCGGGGATTGCCCGTACGGCCAGGCGGCGAGTTCTGTGGTTTTCAAATCACGTGCGAACGTACAGCTCACAGCAGGGACTGCACCTGCCGGGACGGCAGCGAACCAGCATGACCGGGCCGCTATCAAGATGGAGTTCACCGTAACACGCGTTGACGCCTCATGAAGTGGTGTGAATCACCATGTGCTTCCCGACACAAGTTGGGGGGGGCGGATAACAAAGAAGGCCAGGCGTGTGAACGCCTGACCTCCCCAAGTGAGCGCGCAGGGAATCGAACCCTGAACCCGCGGCTTAAAAGGCCGTTACACTGTCGTTTGACATGGAATGATGACTATGTCAAAACGACAGACTACCGGCAAAACCTACCACTTCACAGAGACAAACGCACTGCGCACGCAGGCCAATGCGTACCTACTCGATTGTGAGGCGCGCAACCTCTCGCAGGGTACGATCCGGTTCTACTGGCAACGGCTCGGACTGTGGCTTGACTTCCTCGAATCCCACAACGTAACAGAACCCGCGCAGATGACCGGCGCGCTCATCCGGGCGTTCCTCGCGTCCTACCGTGAGCGCGGGCTCTCACCCTACTACGCACACCAGGCCGCGCGGGTCATCAAGTCCTGGTGCTTCTGGTTGGTGCGCGAGGGCGTGTTAGACGCGTCCCCGATGCGCACTGTGAAGATGCCCAAGTTACCGAAAGACGTACTGCCCCCATTCACAGGATCGGATGTAGCCGCGCTGTTGGCCGCGTGCGACACTCTGCGTGATAAGGCGCTCGTGTTGGTCATGCTGGATTCGGGCGTCCGGGCGTCTGAATTGCTCGAGCTGAATGTCGAAGATGTCAACCTGTCAACCGGGCAAGTCCTCGTGCGTCTCGGAAAAGGTGCGAAGACACGCACGACCTTCATTGGCTCTCGCACAAGGCGCGCTCTTGTGGCGTATCTTACCGAGCGCGGGTCGGCTATGGCTGGCACACCTCTCTTTCTGAGCAAGCATCATACCAGAGTGACCTTCTACGGGCTCCAAAGCTTGTTGCGGCGCCTGGCTGTCAAATCGGGCGTGCACCCGACAGGCGCGCACCGTTTCAGGCGCACGTTTGCGATAGAAGCACTCAGGGCCGGCATGCCTTTACCGCAACTTGCGGCCATGATGGGGCATGCTGGACTGGCTGTTTTGCAACGGTATCTATCGCTCGTAACCGATGACCTGGAGCAAGCGCACCGGGAACATGGGCCGGTAGACTCGTTGCTCAGTAACAGGAGAGGCACATGAGAGAGAGGCGACTTGTGGACACGGCACGACTGGACCTCTCCGGGGAGCTGCTCCCCCCGGAGCCGGGGCACGAGCTCGTGCCGTACACGGAAGCACCCCGGCGCTGGCCAGTGATCCGGCTGGATCTCCCACAGGCCGAAGAGGACGCACCCCCGGCGATGACCTGGGAGAAGCGCACCGCGCAGCGTGCACCCACAACAGATGCAGATGTGGCCGTGCCAGTGCTGCAGGCGTTCTTCACGGCGCTCGCGGCTGGGCTCATGGCGGCGTGCTGTGCGCTCGTGTTCGGCTGGCCGTGGCGCACCGTGGCGCTCGTGGCCGGCGTGACGCTGGCTGTCTCGTGGCTCTGGCGTCTCCGGCTGGCAGACAGTCTCCTGTGGGCCACCGAGACGCTCACAGGCCACGTGAACGCTGCAGGGGCAGCGCCACGAGCTGGGCACGCCTTCACGCTGGCAAACCCGGCAGAGGCCCGCACAGAGGCACAGAGGGACACTCGCACGGCAGAGAACGAGGCCGCCAAAACAGAGCTCTTGGCATTTGTCCACAGATGCTACACGGTGGGTACTGCTGAGATGGCTCATGGCGTCAAAGCGGGCGGGCCGGATCGGACTGCCTATCTGCGCAATCGGGACTGTCTACTGAGTATCGGCATCGCGGCGTGGAAGAACCCCGAGCGCCCCAAAGCCGGTTGGAAGATGGCGGTTTCGTATGCTCGGGCGCAAGAGTTGATCGGTCGGCACGTGCTGTAGGTCGTACTTACTTACTGCTGACTTACTTACGGGTACCTGATCGCGGGGGAGATCCCCCCAGAAAGGGAAGGTGAGAAGGGCTCATAAAAGGTGTGCGGCAAGTGGGGAAGACACTCACCGCACAGATTGGCTCGTGCGAACACACAGAGGCCGGGAAGGATGATAGCACATCTCCCGGCACACACACAAGGGGGATACGATGGCTCTGCAGGTTGTCTCTTGGGACGCACTACCGAAGGTGCAACAGTGTCACGTTACGTGGCTTGACGAAAGGGAAGTCTGCCCGATGGTACAGGCGCACGCTCATGGCGGGGCTCTACCGGAAGATGACCAGGTGTTCGGGTGTTCGGCGTACGCGGCTGGCAACTGCAAGCGGGCCGGGGCGCTCGTGCTGTGTGCCTTTCACGACCTGGCTTTCGATTGGCGCAAGGCGCGCGACTGGCAACCAGTCTCAGGCGGGGGTTACTTCTACGCACCCAAGCGCACACGGCGCAACGGGAAGGCGCGGTGACGACCGCGGCAGCATAACACCGAAACATTCACAGAAAGGGGAAAACTATGCACGTTCATGATATCCGGCAAAACCAAGCGGTGCTGGTTGTGAATCTCGATGAAGCAATCACGATTGCAAATGCTCTAGCATATCACAGGCGGCGGCAAGCGGCGCGAACCGACAAAACTCTGAAACGTTCGGCGCGCCACATGGAAGCCATCCTAGAGGGAACCATTGCAGGGCTGCGGGCACTCAAGCAATGGGCGCTCTGACTCCGGAAGAACCGATGATCTTTCGCTGCGTCAGTGTCGCCCGCGCGAACTGGGTCCGGCGACGGTTGAAGGCGTTTCGGGTCCCTGTCATCCAAGAGGGAGCGCGGCTCTATGTGATCCTATCCCCGGATCGGGTGCACCTGGTCAACATGCGGGGCGTGGAGCGCGAAGCATGAGGGATCGAAGATGCCAAACCAGACAGGAGTACCCACGCCTCCTATCGCCCACGCGGGGCGCGCTTTCGGGCTATGCGCTGGCTTGGCATCTGACTTTTACCCGGTGGGACTGCCATCCCCCACATACCCTTAGCTTGCGCTTGATCCGGGCGTAGCGGCAGATTCTCTACCTCAGGCACTATGAGTATACCCCCCCTCTTACTGAGCTCCAAGCGGGCCGGATGAACTGAAGGGGCTCAGTAAGGGGGGGGTAGAGATTCGCGCCGAAGTCGGATTGTGCTTGGAGAATTAAATCAGATGTGGTACACTACTCACCAACTGAAGGGGTATACTGACACCCACGGAATCAGTGCAGGGCGCGATGGTGCACCCGGCAGCAGTCTCGAAACGAAGACGTTTCCTGACGGGCAAGTAAGCTGGCCTACGCGAGCGGCGGGATGCCGTTCCGACGTGAATCAGGCGCACGCGGCGAGATGCCAAAGGCGCACTTCCGGTTTCCAACGGCAGAGGGCGGGATGCCCAAAAGTCGAAACGGGTCCGGGGGTGCGCCTTTTCATTTTTGGCGACAGAAAGGGGATGAGGATGGAGAAAGCAACCGTGTTGCACTCTGTGAGGCTTACGCCATCAGATTTAATGACGCTGCGCAAGTTGGCCGGACCGCGCGGCGGCTCAAAGTTGGTCCGGGCTTTGATTCGCGCAGAGGCGGCGCGGCGCGACATTTTCGCGGGAAAGGATCGGTCCCATGAGGGCACGCTACAGGCCCGTTAAAGCACCAACCCCGGCTGGAACCGGGGCGGCGCGGCAAACAGTAGTATTGGACGGGCAGCTCCAATCTACCATGTTTGCCCGCCTTTGTCAAGCTCGCTTAACAAGCGATTTTACAAGGAGGCAAACATGAGTAAGGCACGTGAGAAGACAGCCGGACCGCGTTACTGGCGACCTGAGACGCGGGACTGGTACGAACACATGAACTCCGGGCGGAGTAAGAACAACCTCGCGCCCAAACTGTCCCCAGTGGAATATGATCCGTTCGTAGTGGCCCAGGCCGGCGCGGAAGCGCCCGATGAATCACCCGAAGTGTGTGAGTTTACGCAACTCGTCAACTGCGTGCACGTGTTGGCGCGGCTTGGAGCGACACGGCGACCGCTTGTCGCATGTCTGTTGCGCCATGAAGAGCTACCTGTGGGACTGGTTGACGCCTACAACGACAGCGTAGCTTACCTGGATGACGAAACCCGCGAGCTACTGAAATGGGTTCAGCAGATGCACCCGCAGGTGCGGGCCGCGCGCGCGGCGGCTGACGAAATGGGGGGGACCAAATGAGCGCCCCGCAGGTATTCACCATCCAAGACGCTATGAGTAGCACCGGCGCGATCGACTGGACCATAGAGGGCGTGCTACCTACAGGTTCCATCGCACTCATGTACGGGGCTCCCGGCTCGAAGAAGACCTATGCGGCGCTTGACCTGGCGTTGTGTTCGGCGCTCGGTAAGCAATGGCTCGGCTTTGACGTGGCACAGGGTAACGTGCTGATTGTGGACGAAGAATCCGGCAAGAAGCGGCTCTTTCGACGGCTTCAGGAAGTCGTGCGCGGGCACCTCGCGGAG
>CAZMIS010000032.1:0-18694 GCA_964566325.1 uncultured Anaerolineales bacterium | reverse complement strand
GCAGGACGACGTCCTGCGCATCGGCCCGCAGACGTACCCCCTGGACAACATCGATCGCATCGTCGTGGTGGGCGGCGGCAAGGCGTGCACGCCCATGGCCGCCGCCATTTTTGAGGTCCTCGGCGATCGTCTGACCGCGGGATCGGTCAACGTCAAGTACGGGCACACCGCGGCGGGAGGCGCATGGCGGTTGCGTTACGGCCGCGACGGCGAGCCCGATCCCGCGCCCCGGCCCGCGCTCACCGGCCCCGTCCGCCTCGTCGAGGCGGGCCACCCGGTCCCCGACGCAGCAGGGCTGGCCGGCTCGGAGCAGATCGCCGCGTTGCTGGGCGGCCTCACCGCACGTGACCTCGCGATCGTGCTCATCTCCGGCGGTGGCTCCGCGCTGCTGCCCCTGCCCGCTCGTCCGATTTCACTCGCGGACTACCGGCAACTGACCGACCTGCTGCTGCGCTCGGGTGCGGACATCACTGAGGTCAACACGGTGCGCAAGCACTGCTCGGGGCTGCAGGGCGGCCAGCTGGCGCGCCTGGCCGCGCCCGCGCAGGTGGCCACGCTGATCCTCTCCGACGTGGTCGGAACACCGCTCGACGCCATTGCGTCCGGCCCGACCGTGCCCGATCGCAGCACCTTCCACGACGCGTGGGCCGTCCTGGAACGGTACGGCATCGCGGACGAAGTTCCGGAGAGCGTGCGCCGCCACCTGGCCAGGGGCGCGGCCGGCGACCTGCCCGACACGCCGAAGGCCGGCGATCCCATCTTCGGGCGGGTGAACAACGTGGTCATCGGGGACAACGCAATTGCGGGCCGGGCGGCCGTCGCGCAGGCGCAGCGGCTGGGGTTCCACGCCGCCCTCCTGACGACGTTCGTGCAGGGGGAGGCCCGCGAGGTGGGGCGCGCGGTGGCGGGACTGGCGCAGGGCATCGCGACCGGGCAGTCCGACCTCCGGCCTCCGGTGTGCCTGGTGCTGGGCGGGGAGACGACGGTCACCATTCGCGGCGGGGGCATGGGCGGCCGGAACCAGGAGCTGGCGCTCAGCGCCGCGATCGCCCTCGCAGGCCATGTGCTGCCAGGGGAGAGAGAGGTGGCCGTCGTCAGCCTGGGCACCGACGGCACCGACGGACCCACCGGCGCGGCCGGGGGCATCGCGGCGCCGGACACGCTGCGCCGCGCGGCCGCCGCGGGACTCGATGCCCGCGCTGCGCTGGCGGATAACGACAGCTATCACTTCCTCGGTGCGCTGGGCGACCTGCTGATCACGGGGCCCACGCAGACCAACGTCAACGACCTGATCTTCGTGTTCGTCCGGTAGGAATTGAAAAACCTCCGGGAACGTGCCAACCGGCGGTTGGCCTGCGTTCCCGGAGGTTCACAGCTTGCCTGACCGCGGGACCAAACCCGCCGCTCCGCTACGCCTGCTGGCTCACGCTGTACGCGAGCACGGACTCCGTGCGCTGGAGCCCGCGCAGGTCCTCGTAGCTGACCTCCCAGCTCGGCGCCCACGCGAGGGCGACGAGGTGCACGTCGATATCGCTCTTGCGCGGTGCGACCTTCACCTCTTCGATCTTCTCCGCAACCTCGGTCCACGATTCCGTCAGCGCGGTCAGTTCCTCTTCCATGTCGGCCTGGAGCGTGGCAACCTCTCCTTCGATGCGCTCGATCTCGGCCTTGGACTCGTCGATGTCGGCCTGCGCCCGCGCCGTCATGCGCCGTTTCGTGGCCGCCTTGGACAGGCTGCTGAGGCTCTTGCGCTTGCTGCTGCCGAAGAGGCCGAACATCCCCGCGACGCTGTCGAGGCCCGAGAGGATCTCTTCGCCGACGCGACCGGTCCGTTGTGCCTTGTTTTCGGCCAGTTCCTGCTCCTCCTTCTCCTTCCGGTCCGCCAGCCGCTTCAGTTTCACCTCGTACTTGGAGCGCACCGTGTCGACCTCGTCGTCCCGCAGCTCGCGCGCGGCCTGCTGGCAGCGCGCCCGGAAATCGCGCTCGGTTTCGCCGGGATCGGCATAGAGCTTGAGGGTTGGATTGTAGAGCAGGGTGAAGGACTGGCTGCGATACAGGTAGTCGGCCAGCGCGGTCTTCATCCTCGACAGCGCAGGTGCGCCGTTGATGCTCGCGGGGATGCCGCCCGCGAACAACGCGTCGGACGGCGTGCGCGTCTCCAGGTCGCGCTCCTCGACCGTCACCGGCTGCGCCGCGCGCCAGTCCAGCACACGCGCGTCGGGATCCAGCGGCATCACCAGCGACAGCTCCTGGACCTCGTCCAGGCCTGTCTTGCGATCCGCATACGCCACGCTGGCGAGGCCCACGAGCGCGGGCTGATAGACCAGCTGCTGGCCCGTGGGCGTGATCGGGCCGCCGAGCTTCTCTTCGACGAGGCGGAGCGTCTCCCGCTCGCGGACCATCACGGGCAGAAAGACCTGGCTGACGCCGGGCGGCGCGACGGGCGGCATGCTCACAAGGCCCTGGCCGACCGCCGGCACGGCGCCGATGACGCCCGCGGAGACGGGCTGCTCCACCGCCGCCGGGCCTGCCGCAGCGGCATCGCGGCGCCGCGCGGGCGCGGCCGGCGCGGCCGGCTTCCGGTCGGCCATCAGCTGTTTCACCTGCTGCCGCGTGAGCGGGCCGCGCAGGTAGCTCATGGCCCAGCGCGTGTTGAACACGACCGGACCGTCCTCGTTGACGTTATGCAGCAGGAAGACGCGGCTGTCCAGGGAGGAGATCAGCTTGTCCAGCACCCGGGTGTCGGACAGGGACCCGGCCTCCGCCATCGCGCTCTCGAGGCCGGCGAGCAGGCGCGCCTTATCACGCTCGGCCTGCAGCTTGCCGATGAACCAGGTGCCTGCGTTGGTGAGGCCCTTGTAGTCCAGGTCGACGGGGTTCTGGGTCGTCAGCATGATGCCGCAGCCGAACGCGCGCGCCTGCTTGAGCAGGGTCAGCATCGGGCGTTTGCTGGGCGGGTTCGCGGAGGGCGGGAAGTAGCCGAACACCTCGTCCATGTAGACGAGCGCGCGGAGGCTGGTGGTGCCCGGCTGGCTGCGCATCCAGCTGATGAACGTCTCCAGCAGGATGGTCACGAAGAACATGCGCTCCGCATCGCTGAGGTGTGCGATGTAGAAGATGCTGTGCCGCGGCTTGCCCTCGGGCGTGTAGAGGAGGCTCGGGATGTCGAGGGGATCGCCCTTGAGCCACGAGGCGAAGCTCGGCGAAGCGATGATGTTGTTGAGCGCCATCGCCAGCCCGAAGCGATCCTTCTCGGGGAAGAAGGCCTCCAGGTTGAGGACGCCGACCTGCTGGAACGGCGGCTTCTGCACGTTCTGGATCAGCCGGGCCAGGTCCATGTTCTCGTGCCTGCGCCACGCATCCTCGAGGATGGTGGAGAGCAGGATATGCTCGCGGCTGCGCACCGGGTCCGCATCGATGCCGGCCAGCCCCAACAGCGCGGAGACGGTGCCCTGGATGCGCTCCCGCAGCGTCTCGCCCTCGGTCTCCCAGTCCAGGTCGGGCGCATTGAAGCTGCTGATGATGCTCAGCGGCAGGCCGGCCTCCGAGCCGGGCGTGTAGATGGCGAAATCGGCCGCGTCCTTCAGCGCGCGGATGCGCTCCGGCCCCTGGTCCCAGCTGGCCAGGCCCTCGCGCCACTGCTTGGCCTGTGCGGCCGCGAATTCCTCGGGCGTCTGTCCTTTGCGCCGGGCGTCGTCCGCGTTGATCCAGGGCAGGAAGTCCTCCGACCGCAGCTCGGGAAACGTCAGGAGCAGGTTCGTGATGTCGCCCTTGGGGTCGATGAGCAGCGCGGGCACGCCGTCGAGCGCCGCTTCCTCGATCAGGTCCAGGCAGAGGCCTGTCTTGCCGCTGCCGGTCATCCCGACGCAGACCGCGTGGGTGGTCAGGTCGCGCGCATCGTAATTGAAGGCTGCATCCTGCAGCGTCTTGGTGGCAAGATCGTATTCCTTGCCGAGATAAAAGCTTCCCAGTTTTTCGATCAGGGCCATTGCGTGTCTCCTTCAGTCTCTCACAAGCATCGCGTCGATCGTTTCGATGGGCGTCGTGCGCCCCCTTTGTACGGTGTGGCGCCACTGCAGCACGCGCGGCAGGCCCAGCAGGCCCGCGGCCTGGCCGCGCAGGCGGGCCCGCGCCGCCGCGCCGCGCCAGGCCCTCAGGGCAGCGCGCGTCACGCGCCACTGCGCGGACACGATTCGCCCGAGGTGCCTGCGGATGAGCGGCGCGGGCATGTCCCTGGCAATGACCCAGAGCGTGTTCCGCCCCGTGTAGTAGCTCGCCAGCACGCCGCCGCCCGTGGCGCTCAGATGATGGTAAAGCCGGGCCTCCGGCGCAAAGACGGCCCGCCACCCCAGCAGTTGGAGCCGCCAGCCCAGGTCCACATCTTCCAGGTACATGAACAGCCGCTCGTCGAAGCCGCCGGCTGCCTCCCACGCGGCGCGGCGGTAGGCCACCCCGCCGCCACACCCGCCGAACACCTCCCGGTGCGCGTCGTACTGCCCCGCGTCGACCTCCCACACGCCCCGGTTGCGGGGAATGCCGTCCGCACCCATCAGGTCACCGGCGTTGTGAAGCACCTCCCGGCGGTCGAACAGGAGCATCTTGCTCGCGATCGCGCCGGCTTCCGGGTGTTCGATCGCGGCCGCCACCAGTGCGCCCAGCCAGCCCGGCTCGACCTCGGTGTCGTTGTTGAGCATCACCAGCAGGTCGCCCGTGGCCGCGCGTGCGCCCGCATTGCACCCTGCGGCCAGGCCGCTGTTCTTCGCCAGCGCGACGATCTTGACGTCACCGTAATGTTCGCGGACCCAGGCCACGGAGTCATCGGTCGACGCGTCGTCGACCACGATGATCTCGGTGTGCTCCGCCGGATAGGTCTGCCGGTCCAGCGCGCCCAGGCACGTCTCCAGGAAGCGCCGGCCGTTGTAGTTCGGAATGATCACGCTGGCGCGCATCACGGCGCCACACGCAGAAGGGCGACGTACTCCGCCAGCGCCGCCTGCCACGGCCGCAGGGTGATGCCGAGCGCCGCGGCCGCGGTGTTGGCGAGCACGGCGTGGAGCGGCGGGCGGGACGGCCGCGGCCACTCCGCGCTCAGGATCGGCGTCACGGGCAGATCCGGCTTGCCCGCCTGGGCCATGATCTCCCTGGCAAACTCGTAGCGCGAGCAGAATCCGCCGTTCGTCAGGTGATACGTCCCGTAGTGGCCCGTCGCGGCCAGTTGCGCCATGGCCGCAGCAACGTCGGGCGCGTACGTCGGGTTGCCGAACTCGTCGGCCGCCACGCGCAGCGCGCCGTACTTCTCCGCGCCCGCGATGATCTTGGTGACGAAGTTGTTGCCGCCCGGGCCGAACAGCCACGCCACCCGGACGATGTAGTAGTGCTGCAGCAGGTCGCGCACGATCTGCTCGCCGGCCGCCTTGCTGCGCGCGTAGGTGCTGATCGGGTTGGGTGCGTCCCACTCCCGATACGCCTCCCGCCGCGTGCCGTCGAACACCTCATTCGTGCTGACGTGCATCAGGGCCGCGCCCGCGCGCTGCGCGGCCAAAGCCACGTTGTGCGTACCGACCGCGTTGACGCGAAAGGCCGCGTCGGGATCCTTCTCAGCCCCGTCCACATCGGTGAACGCGGCCGCGTGGACCACCAGGTCGGGCGCGAAGCGGGTGACGCACGCCACCACCCCGGGGTCAGTGATATCGTCGCAGGGCAGATCGAGAGGAAGCACCTCGTCCGAGGCGAAGGCTGAGAGAAGTTGGCGGCCGAGTTGTCCGTTATGGCCGGTAATCACAACACGCATCATTGCTCCATGGGTGCGCGGCCGTGCACGTCAGGCGTCATTCGTGTCCCGCGGGCAGCCCGACCAGGCGGCGCAGCTCTGCGCGCAGCGCCTGCGTTTCCTCTGCCGCCGCCCCTTCCGCGCCGAGGCGGACGAGCGGCACGAAGCGGACATCCGCCAGGCGCCGGGCCTGCAGGCCGCGCTCGGGCGTCTTGTCGATGCGCCACAGGACCTGCTCCCAGTGCGCCTCGCCCAGCGGGATGACCAGCCGTCCCCCGTCGGCCAGCTGCTGCACCAGGGCGGGCGGAATCTCCGGCGCGGCCGCGGTGACGACGATGGCATCGTACGGGGCGTGCTCGGGCCAGCCCAACGAGCCGTCACCCGTCTTCACCTCGACGGCATAGCCGAGCGACTGCAGTCGATCCTGCGCCGTGCCGGCCAGCTCGGCCAGTGCTTCGACGCTCCACACGTGCCCCGCGATGGTCGCAAGGACGGCTGCCTGGTAACCCGAGCCCGTGCCCACCTCCAGCACCCGGCTGCCGGGGCAGATGCCGAGCGCCTGCGTCATCAGCGCCACGATGTAGGGCTGGGAGATGGTCTGGCGCAATCCGATCGGCAGGGGTATGTCATCGTAGGCCTGGTCCTGCAGATCGCGCGGCACGAACAGATGCCTGGGAACCTTTGCCATGGCATCCAGAACCAACGGGTCGGTCACATCGGGCCAGTACCAGGTCGGATGCGTTCTGTTCATGACGCTTCAGGGCCATTGTAGCATCGCGCAGCAGGGGGGGCAAGCCGCGGACGGGCAGGAGCTCGGGAGGCAGTCGAGACTGAGCATCCTGAGCGGAGCGGCGGCGAAGCCGCTGCGTAGTCGAAGGAGGCGACCGGCTCTGTCAGCGCCGGCGCCCTTCGACTGCGGCCCGCCCAGACTGCGGGCGGGCCTCCGCTCAGGATGCCAGCGCTGACGGTCAGCTCTCGCATTTCCGCCGGCGGGGCGGTCTTGGCAGATCAGTACGCGCGGGCGAAGATCGCGACGCGATCGGTCTTCCTGCCCGTATAGAAGCAGACCCCTTCCTCGCCCTGGTGCTCGATCGGGAAGCAGCGGATCGTGGCCTTGGTCTCTTCCTTGATGCGATCCTCGTCCTCGCCCGTGCCGCCCCACGGCACGCGGATGAAGCCGCCCGGACCCTCCAGCACCTGCTTGAACTCGTCGTAGTTGCGGACGGTGCGGGTGTTGGCGACCTGGAACTTGGTCGCGCGCGCCAGCATGGCCGCCTGGATCGTGTCCAGCATGTCGCGGGTGGCCTGGACCACGCCGTCGACCGGCACGCCGAAGGTCTTGCCTTCCTTGCCCGGCAGGTCGCGGCGCGCGAAGACGACCGCGTTTTGCTCCACGTCGCGCGGCCCGATCTCGATGCGCAGCGGCACCCCGCGCATCTCCCAATCGTTGAACTTGAAGCCGGCGCTCAGCTCGTCGCGGGTGTCCAGCTTGACGCGCACGCCAGCGGCCTTGAGCGTGTCGGCCACGCGGCGGCCCAGCTCGAGCACGGCAGCCTGCTCCGTGTCCTTGCGCCAGATCGGCACCACCACGACCTGGAACGGCGCGAGGCGCGGCGGCAGCATGAGGCCCTGGTCATCGCCGTGCGCCATGATGATGGCGCCGACCATGCGCGTGCTCAGGCCCCAGCTCGTCGTCCACGCGATGTCCAGCTCGTTGTTCTGGTTCAGGAACTTGATGTCGAACGCGCGGCCGAAGTTCTGGCCCAGGAAGTGGCTCGTCGCGGACTGGAGCGCCCAGCCGTTGCCCATCATGGCCTCGATGGTGTAGCTGTCCACCGCGCCCGCGAACTTCTCCCGCTCGCTCTTCTTGCCGCGCATTACCGGGATCGCGGCGTCGTTGACCGCGAAATCCGCATAGACGTCGAGCATGCGGAGGGTTTCCTCCAGCGCTTCTTCCTCGGTCGCGTGCGCGGTGTGGCCTTCCTGCCACAGGAACTCGGTCGTGCGCAGGAACAGCCGCGTGCGCATCTCCCACCGCACCACGTTGGCCCACTGGTTGATCAGCACCGGCAGGTCGCGGTACGAGCGAATCCATTGGCTGTACATGTAGCCGATGATCGTCTCGGAGGTCGGCCGCACCACCAGCGGCTCGTCCAGCTCCTTGCCCCCGCCGTGCGTGACCACGGCCAGCTCCGGCGCGAAGCCCTTGACGTGTTCGGCCTCCTTCTGCAGGAAGCTCATCGGGATGAAGAGCGGGAAGTACGCGTTGACGTGCCCCGTCTCCTTGAAGCGGCGATCCAGGGCCGCCTGGACGTTCTCCCAGAGCGTATAGCCATACGGCCGGATGACCATGCAGCCCTTGACCGGCGAGTAGTCCGCCAGCTCGGTCTTCTGCACGACATCGGTATACCAGCGCGAGTAGTCCTCGCTGCGCGGGGTGACCCCTTTTTCTGCCATCGAACCTTCTCCTATCCATTGACCCGGCCTGCGGGTGAAAAGTCAAGTGCGTGTGGCCGCGGGGCGCGCGACCGGATAAACCGGATTGCTGGTTTGTGCTTGCCCTCCTGCCCTTGGGCCGGTCACCCGAGCGGCGGAGGGCCAGGAGGTGTTGGGGGCGCGTTCAGTGCGGAGACGACATGCGCCGGCGACTCGATGATCGTTGCCAGCGCCGCGATGGAGCTGCCAAGCTCGGCATGGGTCATGAAGGCGTCGACCAGCGACCGCCAATGGCTGCCCATCAGGACCAACGGCTTGCCGTTCATCGCCCGGGTCTGGAGCAGGCTCCACACCAGCGTGACCTCGGAGAGAGTGCCGATGCCGCCGCGGAGGCCGACGAAGCCGTCGGAGCGTTCCATCATGGTGTGGAGGCGGTCGAGCAGCGACTGCGCCTTGATCTCCTCGCTCAACCACCGGTTGCCCGGTCGCGGGTCGAAGATCGCACAGGTGACGCCGATCACCTGGCCGCCGGCCTCGGCCGCGCCGCGGCTGACTGCGCCCATGCTGCCCCCGTAGCCGCCGGAGAGAACGGTGAATCCCGACGCGGCCAGGGTCTGGCCCAGTTCATAGGCTTCCGCGTAGTGCAAGCTATCTTCCTCGCACCGCGAGCTGCCGAACACGGCGATGGTTTTGCTCAAGATCCCACACTCACTAAAGACTGCTGCTCACCAGTTGCCAGGCGCCCCGCTCGCCCTGCGCCAGCTCCAGAACCCTGTAGCCGTACGTGTTCAGGACACGGGTCGCCCCCACCACGGTCTCCGTGGTGTCGTTCTGATTATACACGTGCTGGTGGCCGTGGATCAATAATAGCGGCCGGAACATGCGCATCAGGGTCAGGTAGCTCTCGAACCCCCGGTGGGGCAGATCCTCGTCGTCGTGGATGCCGCGGGGCGGGGCATGCGTGATCAGGATGTCCAGGTAGCGGCCGTGGCGCACCCGGTTCAGCAATAATCTGAGCCCGAGCCTCACGGCCAACCGCTTCATCTCGGCCTCGGAGTACTGGAACGGCCTGTCCGGGTTGTAACGCCGGCACCCCTCCAGCCCTGCGAGCAGGAGCCCTTCGTGCGCTGCCCTACGTGTGTGAAGGTTCGTGGCCCAGCAGATCGTGCCGTGCGGGGACGGCGTTTCCAGGCAATTCCCCGTCATCACCCGATCGTGGTTGCCATGCACGTAGTAGAGCGGCGCATCGAGTCGCCCGACGATGTACTCCAGGTAGTAGTAGGGCAGGTCTCCACAGGCCAGGACCAGGTCAATGTGGCCAACCCGTTCACGGATGTAAGGACCATAGAGAACGGGTTCAACCTTATCACTGACCGTCAGAATTCGCATGGCCTCTCGTCGCGGAGCTTCAGCGCACCTCGTGGATCACTTGCCGCCTAACTGCCGCAGTATATCATGCCGCGCGGGGGACTGTCAACGAAACGCGCATGCGCGAATGAACCAAATGCGCCTACGGATTCTGGAATTGCCACTACATTACCGGACAATCTGATACCTCATATTGTACTAGTGCTACACAATCATTCAACCCCCACAAGAGCGTTCCCGGCACGGCCGGGCGGCTCAATCCAGACTTCGGAAGGACGACCAAGATGAAGAAAGGTATTGCGTTGCTGTTGTTGCTTGCCATGCTCGCCAGCACCGGCCTGGCGCTGCCTGCGCAGGTCTTCGCGCAGGATGCGGTCGATCGTGGCCAGGGCCGCGAGCTGCCGGCTCGAACCGCCGAGCTCAAGCTGGACACCCCCCTCCAGGTAAGTGACTTCGGTCAGGGGTTGCTCGGGCAAACCGCGACCGGCGCCGAATCGGGCAAAGTGATCGTAAGGCTCGTGCGGCCCTCGGTCGCGGAGCAGGGCCTGACGGGCGTTGCCGCGGCGCGCGAGCGACGGAACCTGCGGGCGGAGCAGGAAGCGCTGCTCAGCCGGATCCGTGCGTTGGATCCCAACGCACGCGTTATCGCGCGGACGCAGATCGTCCTGAACGCGGTGTTCGTCGAAGTGGATGCCGCGATCCTGGCGCAACTGGCCAACGACCCGTCCGTGCTGCGCATCGCACCGGTCGGCAACTACGAGCTGGACCTGTCTGAGACGGTGCCCTACATCGGCGCGACTGCGGTGCAGACGGCCGGGTTCACGGGCCGCGGCGTCAAGGTGGCCGTGCTCGACAGCGGCATCGACTACACCCACGAGGCCTTCGGCGGCTCAGGTGACACCGCGGATTACCTCAGCAACAACCCCAGCCTCATCGAGCCGGGCACCTTCCCGACCGCCAAGGTCGTGGGCGGTTATGACTTCGTCGGTAGCAGTTGGCCCAACACGGCTGAAATGCCTGATCCGGACCCATTGGATGACGGGCCTGGCGGCGGGCACGGCACCCACGTGGCCGACATCATCGGCGGGCGCTTGGGCGTGGCCCCCAATGTCGACCTGTACGCGGTGAAGGTGTGCTCGTCGGTGTCCTCTTCCTGCTCCGGCATCGCGCTGATCCAGGGCATGGAGTTCGCGGTCAACCCCAACGGCGACGGCCGGCTGAACGACCGGGTGCACATCATCAACATGTCGCTCGGCTCGACTTATGGCCAGCCCTTCGACGATGACCTGTCCGCCGCGGTGGACAACGCCAGCAAGGTGGGCGTGCTGACGGTCGCGTCGGCCGGTAACAGCGGCGACAAGCCGTACGCCAACGGCACCCCGGCCGCGGCCCCGAGTGCACTCTCCGTTGCACAGACCGCGGTGCCCAGCGGGTTCCTGCCGCTCATGCAGATCACCGCGCCGGCGAACATCACGGGTAACTTTCCCGCGGTGTGGCAGCCCTGGTCCGCGCCGCTGACCGCGGCCATCGAGGCGCCCGTGCAGTACGGCGACGGCGCAGGCGGCAATCTGCTGGGCTGCAGTCCCTTCGCTTCTGGGTCCCTGGCCGGCAAGATCGTCCTGGTGGACCGGGGCACCTGCGGCTTCAGTATCAAGATCGCCAACATCGCGGCAGGCGGCGGCCTGATCGGCATCATCGGCCTGGTGGATTCGAGCGACCCGTTCGAAGGCGGTTACGGCGGCGGCGACGCCAGCGTCCCAGGCTACATGGTCAGCCAGGCCGCGGCCAACCGGCTGCGCAGCGGCCTGCCGGGCACGGTCGTGCGCTTTGATCCGGCGGTCGGCGTTGCGCTAGCCGGCTCGGTGGTGGGCAGCTCCTCGCGCGGCCCGCAGCACGAGGACACGACCCTGATCAAGCCCGAGATCGGCGCGCCGGGCGCGTCCGTCTCGGCCATCTACGGCACTGGAACGGGCACGGGCCCGTTCGGCGGCACCTCCGGCGCGGCGCCCATGGTGACCGGCTCGGCTGCGCTCCTGCTCGAGGGTTTCGGCGGCGCCAAGACCACGGCCAAGGGCTCGGCGGCCGGCAAGGCCGTCGGCCACGGCCTGAGCCCGCTCGAGCTCAAGGCGCTGTTGATGAACAACGGCGAGACGGACGTCGTCAATAACGCGCTGACCGGCGCCCTGGCGCCGATCAGCCGCATCGGCGGCGGCGAGGTCCGGGTCGACCGCGCACTCAAGGCGCCGGTCGCGGCGTGGGACGATGCAGTGCCGTCCGGCTCGCTCAGCTTCGGGTCCGTGGACGTGGCGGACGGCGTGGTGACCCTGACCAAGACCGTGCGCATCCGCAACTACGCCAACACCGCGCGCACCTACAACGTAACGCCTGCGTTCCGCTTCGATGATGACGTGACGAACGGCGCGGTGAGTGTGAGCGCGCCGTCGAGCGTGTCGGTCAAGCCCGGCCTGGGCCGCGATACGCTGTTCCAGATCACCCTAAAGATCGACGGGACCAAGCTGCGCGGCAACTTCATGAACTCCGGCAGCGCAGGTGCAGATCCGGCCACCCTGACCACCAACGAGTACGACGGCTACCTGTTGCTGGATGACGGCACGCACCCGATCCACCTGGCGTGGCACGTGCTGCCGCGCAAGGCGGCCCGGGTCGCGGCTGACACGACCGAGCTCGTTCCCGGCTCGTTCCCCCAGGTCATCGGGCTGGACAACACGGGCGCAGGCACGGCACAGAACGACGCGTACGCGCTGCTGGCGGTGAGCGATGACCTGCCCGGCGGCGCGCTGGGCGACCAGTCGCCAACGCCCGACATCCGCGCGGTGGGCATCAACACTTTCCCGGTGCCGGCCGGTTACTGCTCCGCGAGCGCGTCCTTCGTCTGGGCCTTCGCGGTCAACACCTGGGAGCGCCAGCAGCACCTGCTGCCGGTGAGCCACCAGGTGTACCTGGACACCAACCGCGATGGCACGGACGACTTCGTCGTGCTCAACCGGGACGCGTCCGGTCTCGGCACGATCACCGACGGCCGGCAGCTGACCTGGGCGTTGAATCTGGCCACCGGGTCGGCCTCGGCGTCCTTCTACGCCGAACACGCGACCAACACCGGCAACACGGTGTTGTTGATCTGCGGCGAGCAGGTGGGTCTCACCGGCACTGACATGCTTGTTACGAACGTCGACATGGATGTCCTGGCCCAGGACTTCTACTTCGGCGGGCCGAGCGACCTGGTCGAAGGGCTGACGGTGACGCCGCTGGGCGAGCGCTTCTACGGCGTGGCCAACGATGTGGCGGCCAAGAGCTACGATCCGGCCGGCCTGTCGGTGTACGACTTCGACGCCTTCGCGGGCAACACGCCCGAGCTGGGGCTGCTGCTCTTCACCAACGGCGACCGGGGCGCGGGCAACCGCGGCGGTGCGACGCAGGACACGGAGGCGTTGCTCTTCCGCGTGCCGTAAGCGATAGCGATCGGGCGTGCTGGCGCTCGCGCAAAGGTCAGCGCGAGCGCCAGCACACCCATAGGCACGTGACACCGGCGTCCGCACCGCCGGCGGTGGTGCGCTGAGCGACTACTCCACGGGAATCGCTGACTCCAGACCCTTACAGTGAATCGCAGCAACACTGCGGTGCGTGTTGGGCAACGGCTTGCGCACCGCGCGTTTTGGCGTTAACATGTCGATCAGGTGTGCGACTACTCGGGCAGAAGCGCGCTCACGAAGAGAGGACCATGTTGCCGAATTATCCGATCGCAAGCAGATGGACCGATGCCGAGCACGTCGTGATCCACCCTGGCGACTGTCTCGATCTGCTGCGATCGATCCCGGACAACGCCATTGAGCTGGTGGTCACCTCGCCACCCTATAACATCGGCAAAGAATACGAGAAGCGGCTCGACCTGGAGCTGTACCTGGCACAACAGGCCCAGATCATCAGTGAGTGCGTCCGCGTCCTGTCGCCGCGCGGCAGCATCTGTTGGCAGGTGGGCAACTACGTGGACCGGGGTGCGATCATTCCGCTCGACACGATCCTCTACCCTGTCTTCAGTGGCTTGGGGCTCCGGATGCGGAATCGCATCATCTGGCACTTCGAGCACGGGCTCCATTGCAGCAATCGCTTCTCCGGCCGATATGAATCGATCGTCTGGTTCACCCGGTCCGACGAGTACACCTTCAACCTCGATCCCGTGCGAGTGCCGCAAAAATACCCGGGGAAGAAGCACTTCAAGGGACCGCGCGTCGGCGAGTATTCCGGCAATCCTCTCGGCAAGAACCCGGGCGACGTCTGGATCATCCCTAATGTCAAGAGCAATCACGTCGAGAAGACCGAGCATCCGTGCCAGTTCCCCGTGGAACTGATCGAACGCCTGGTGTTGTCGCTCACCAACGAAGACGATTGGGTGTTGGACCCATTTCTTGGCACGGGGACCTCCATTATTGCAGCCCTGCTTCATCAGCGGCGCGGGGCAGGTGCGGAGATCATGCCGCGCTACGTCGACCTGGCGCAGAAGCGGATTCACGAGGCGATGGCCGGGACGTTGCGCACCCGGCCGATGAATCGCCCGGTATACGATCCGCGCCTCGGCGGCCAGCAACTGACCGAGGTCAGATCACGCGCAACTGCGGAAGAGGAGCAGTTGGCGCTGCTCGAGGGGCGAGAGGACTACGGCTTCGATGAAGATCGCTGAGACCTACTCTCATCTCAATGGACTGGAGTTCCTGTTGGTCCACCAGCCGGCGCTGTGGCACGAAGTGCAGCACGTCGTGTCCGCCGTGGATGCTGAAGCGTGCCGGACCAAGGTGTCGGCAGAGAGCCGAACAGCAGGACAGGTCTTCTATAGCCCCATTGCACTGAACGCGGCCTTCAAGCAATACCTGCGCGACTGCGGGTGGAACGAAAGCCGGGTCAGCTATTGGGTGACGCGGGGCGAGAGGCTCGTGCGCAGAATCCTGGCCATGGACCCAGCACAGCAGAAGGCTGAGATCCTGGCTGCCGGCGAGACGCCCATCTTCAGCTACAATCAGACCGACTTCGTGAAGGACCGCGTGGCGATCGAGGTGCAGTTCGGCAAGTACGCGTTTGTGGCCTACGACCTGTTCGTCAAGCACCTGGCGTTCTACGTAGGCGATCAGATCGACGTCGGGATCGAGATCTTGCCGATGAAGACGCTGCAGCAGCAGATGAGCTCAGGCGTCCCCTACTTCGAGGGCGAGTTCTACAACGTCATCCGCCAGGGCCGCGGCGTGCCGGCGGTGCCCCTCGTGTTGATCGGCATCGAGCCCTGATATCCCTCCGCCCCGGGTTCGCTCACTCCTACCGCGCCCAACCTCCCCAGACCTGCGCACCCTACAGCGGCAACTCAGCGCGCAGCTTGAGTTGACCCTTGCGCCGCAGCGCGGCGCGGCGCGCGCGGATGCGCTCCACGTCGATCGGGTAGTGCCCGTACTCGTGCACGGTGCGGTACATGGTGACCACGTTGGCCACCGGCACGAGGTCGTGCACCTCGCTCGATGAGCCGATGAAGATGCCGCCCTGCGGCCCGATCTTCTCGATCAGCTCCAGCGTCTCGTCCTCCACGTCGTAGGGCGTGCCGTAGGGCAAGGTCTGCGCGCAACACACGTTGCCGAACAGGAGCTTGTGCGGATACTGGCGCCGGATCTCGAAGATGTCGTTGCAGCCGTTGCGCTCGATGGGGTTGAGGCCGTCCGCGCCCAGCTCGTCGAAGATGAGGGGCAGGAAGCTGCCGTACCGGCCATCGGTGTGGTAGAGGAACTTCATGCCGGCCTGCGCGATCGGGTCCGCGATCCAGCGCCAGCGGGGCAGGCCCTCGCGGCGCACCCAGCTGGGCTTGAAGATCGGCCCGGTGGTGGTGGCGATATCTTCCCCCATGAACAGCAGCGGCGCCTGGCCCACCTCGGCGTAGGTCTGCGCGACGTAGGCCGAGAAGCGGCCGCAGCAGTCCATCACGTGCGCCACCAGCTCCGGCGCATCGTAGATCGCCTGGCAGAAGAGCTCCATGTCCATGTAGCTGTATGCGTCGGTGATCGGCCCTTCGACCGCACCGATGAAGACGATGTCGTGCTCGGCCAGCGTCTCCTGCATCTCCCGGATGGCCGGCGCATACCACTCGCGCACATCCTCGTACTTCGGGAGCTGCGGCATGTTCTTCTCCAGCCCGCGCAGATCGGTGAACGGCCGCTTCGCGATCCAAGCCGTGCCGCCCGTCTGGTTGACGGCCCAGTTGTCGGGGTTGACCCCGAAGAAGCGGATCCAGTTGGTGATCTTGCTGCCCATCCAGTGCGAGACCGGATCGTAGATGAACCGGGTGACATCCAGGCCCGCGTTCTTCCACGCCAGGGCGTTCACCTCCATGGTCTCGCCCCACGTGTAGGACCGGCCGTAGTCGTAGCCGCCGAGCTGTTCCAGCAGCGGCCCGCAGTCGGTGAAGTCGTAGGTGAGGATGCGATCGACCGGCTGCCAGTTGATGGCGCGGCGGAAGCGTTCCTGGTTGTTCATTGCCCTGTACCTCCGGGTTCCGCGTACGGCGTTCCCGTGATCGTGTGGACCATGGCCCAGAAGTTTTCCAGAGGCGTGTCGAGCTGGACGTGGTGCGTGGGGCCGATGATCAGCCCGCCGTCCCGGCCGATGGTCCGCAGCCGGGTGAGGACCTCGTCGCGCACCTGGTCCGGCGTGCCGAAGGGCAGCGTGTCCTGCTCGTCGATCGTGCCCCAGAAGCAGAGCCGGTCGCCGTACAGCCGCTTGAGCTCCGCGGGGTCCATGGAGGCCGGCTGGACCGGGTTCAGCACGTCCAGGCCGATCTCGATCAGCTCCGGGATGATGGGCAGGATGTTGCCGTCGCTATGATACGCGACCTTTAACCGGGGGTTGATCGCCTTGATCTCGCTGATGAAGTTCGCCATGCGCGGCTTCAGGAAGCGCCGCCAGTGCCGCGGGGAGATCAGCATGGCGTGTTGCGCGCCCACGTCGTCGCCGAGCCAGATCATGTCCACGCCCATACGGACCAGCTCCTTGGCCGCGGCCAGGTGGTAGCGGTAGGGGATGTCGAGGATCGCCTCGGCCAGATCGGGGTCCGTCACCAGGTCGGACAGCATCCGCTCGTAGCCGCGCAGTGCCCACGCGGTCTCCCAGATCGTCGTCACCGTCACGCCCGCGATCCAATACTCGTCCCCGAACTGGTCCAGGGTCCAACGGGCGTCGTGGTACAGCTCCGGCCGGCCGGGATCGGGCGCATGGTACTGGGAGATGGCGCCGTCGGCCGCGAGCGGGTGCCCGATCATCTCGGTGTAGTGGCCGGTGCCGTAGGGCGTCTCGTAGGGCACGGACCGCCAGGTCACGCCCCATTCATCGGTATATTCGTCGGTGTCGCCGTAGTAGCTGTTGGCCCAGCCCACGGAGGTCTGCAGCATGTCCACGCCGAGCGCGCGCTCCAGCTCGTAGGTGTTGCCGCCGCCGTGAGGATTGTGCACCTGCCGCGAGACACTTGGTGCCTTCCCATTGCGGGTCATGTCGGCCTGCAGCCGGGCGGCGAACTCCGGCGTGAAGCTGATCTGCATGGGGCAGCGATCGGGCTCCTGATGAGCCAGCGCCGCAGCGATGCGTTCGCGATGGTTCATGCGTTACTCCGTTCGGTTCAATGGGGAATGAGGGATGGCTGGCCGCGGAAGACGTTCGTCTTACATCCTATAATCCCACCCCGGCCTGAACGAGGAGCGTCCATGCGTGCACGCCGCCCGCGGGGATCACCTTGACCTCCCCCTTGTCCCAGGCCAGCGCCAGGTCATCGTACCAGCCGGTGGTCGGTTCCGGCGCCACCACCGCCACGCTGTTGACCAGGCCCTCGTCCACCCAGAGCCCGAAGTAGGGCACCTCCTGCGGATCCCACGCCAGGCGGAGCCAGTGGCCCGACTCGAGCCGCCGCACCTCGGCCCACGAGGGACGGGCATCGGGCAGGGCAAAGAACTTGCGTCCCTGGCCCAGCGCGGGCGGGCCGACCTTGTCGAGGCGCACGCGTCGGCCGTCCGGCGCGGTGGCCTGGGGCCAGCCGTAACGGGCCTCCCGCGGTCCCCAGCCCACGTCCGGCCCCGCGGTGTTGGCCACCTCGGTCACCTCGGGCGGCAGCACGATCCGGCAGTCCGCGCCGGCCAGGAACTGCGGGTGCGCGGCCCACATGTAGGGCATCAGGTCGTCGCCCAGGTTCTCCAGGGTGTAGCGCAGGGCCAACACGCCGCCCTGCGTGAGGCTGGCAGACCGCGTCAGCCGGTAGGGGAGCGCGCGGCCTGCGAGGGTGAGTGCCAGCTCGTCGCCCGCAGCGCGGGTGACCTCCCACGGCAGCGCCCACGCCTCGCCGTGATCGGGCAGCGCAACGCCGTGGCGCGCGCCAGGGCCGGGGTAGGCGCACGCGAGGATGGTCGGGAACATCTCGTCCCAGCCGGCCATGTCCTGCCCGACGAAGGGCGCGGCGTACTCGACCGGCCGCACGGGCCGGCCGGGCATGGGGCCGGGGAGCCACTCGAAGTCCCCGCGCTTGTCGAACAGCGAGACGATCTTGGCGCCCATGCTGGGAACGGCGGTCACGCACAGGGTCTCGTCTTCCAGCGTCCATGCGGGGACGCCGTGCCAGGTGGTCGGATGGAGGTCGCTCACGGCCGTGGTCTCCGATCTCAGGTCATGCGTACCCACCATGCTCGCGCACGGTCTCGTACATCGCCAGCAGGTTCTCGACCGGCACCCCCGCCTGGACGTTGTGGATCGTGCTGAAGACGAAGCCGCCGCCCTGGCCGAAGATCGCCAGCCGCTCGCGCACCTGGGCCCGCACCTCGTCCGGCGTGCCGAAGGGGAGCGTGTGCTGCGTGTCGACTCCACCGCCCCAGAACGTGACCTGGTCGCCGAAGCGCGCCTTCAGATCGGCCGGGGCCATGTTCGTCGCCGAGGTCTGCACGGGGTTGAGGATGTCGAAGCCGGCCTCGATGATGTCCGGGATCAGCGGCTGGATGGAGCCGCAGGTGTGGATGAATGTTTTCCACGGGGTGTGCGCATGGATCCAACCGTTGACGCGGGCGTAGAACGGCTTGTAGAGCGTGCGGAAGGCTT